>NZ_JAMPMC010000004.1:0-84549 GCF_028477945.1 Providencia sp. PROV261
TGCTCTAAATGGACAGACTTCTATCACATGACGTTGATTAAAATCTTCGCCCATGAACTTCAATCCGTTGAATTCATCTTCTTTGGGAAAATGATAATGGGGTAATCCAAATCGTGCTTGCTCCCACTTTTCGATATTAGGCGCTTTATCACACAGTTCGCCAATGACGGCATGGCGATAACCATAACCGTTTGATTGAAAATTAGTTTTAACGGTTGAGTTAGCCTCCCCTCGAAGCGTTCTTAGAGGGCTGTTTACGTAACATCGAGACGATTTCAATGCCAGTGAGTCGTGTCTGTGCCTGACGAAAAGATTTAAAGCCGAGCATCGGGCGTATCCGTCGTTTAATATTACGATGATCTTGTTGGTTCTGTCGCTTCGCTCCGTTTTGATTAGTACCACATTGGGGTTTTAGGGGTTTTAGGGGTTTTAGGGGTTTTAGGGGTTTTAGGGGTTTTAGGGGTTTTAGGGGTTTTAGGGGTTTTAGGGGTTTTAGGGGTTTTATTGTCGAATAAACAGCGTCATTAATGCTATACTTCTCCCCATAACCTAAATTAAAGGAAGAACCATATGGCGTATAAATACGACCCTATATCAAAAACGCTCATTGATGCGGACGCAAAATTTAGTTTCGAAGAAGCACCTAATTATGATGAACTTTACTATAAAACTAGCTTACTAAAAATTAAATCCATTCTTAATGATGAAAAAGATGATGATAATGTCGCAGCAGTTATCACCATTGAAGAAGCTGATTATCTTTTAAAGAATCTATCGACTCCAACCCCTTTCAAAGATCCGAAAGAAACACTATTTGGCATTGGAGATATAATATCTTCATTTTCAGGAAATATTTATGAAGCCTACAGAATAGACAGAATTGTTAACGAGTTTGGGAATCTCAATATCAGAGCAACTCAATATACAGGACCAAACGGTAATGTTTATATTCGCCTATCAGGCCATGCTGGAATAAGAGCATACTTAAATGGAACTCGTTATTTAGTCAACAACCCTCGTATTTTATACATGGGAGTAGGCACTCAAGGCATGAATAATATTTCTGTAGGCGCAGCTCGCTTTGCGATAGTTTTCTCAGCGGCTTATAGAACTGTTGAATTAATATTCAAGAATGAATATACCTTGGTTGATTTTTTTGTGAATATAACCATGGACATGGCAAAGCTAGCTATCAGCACTCAAATAACGACAGCCATAACTGGAGGTTTAACTACTGCTGCTTTAACGACTGGAACAAGTGTCATACTTGTAGCTTTAGGGGTGTTTGCTGTAGGTGTATCCGTAGGGGTACTATTGTACTGGTTAGATGATGAATTCCAAATTAGTGCAACTATCATTAAAGGCTTAAAAACTCACAGAGCAAGAAAACCAGAAACACCTTACCATCCAGACCAATTTTTTACTCTGTGGGGGAGATTTAGTCGTGGTTAAATTAGAGCCCACAAAGTTAATCTTATCATCTATAGCGCTTTTACTTTTAGCAATCTTCGGGATCTATCTATCAACAACATATTATATTGATTACTTTCAAATGAAGCCTAGAATTCTATTCTCATTTCAAACAGGGTTCCTGTGTTTTTCAGCTCCTTTGATACTATATTTTTCATATTATAGTTTTATATTGGGATATAAAAAAGAACTACAAAAAATGAATAATAGGATAGCTGGATTTTTCGCTGTTATCTTTATAATAGGCATGGTGTTTAGCTTTTTCTTTTCGACCTATGTCAGTATTGATTTAACCTCAAAAGGCTACTACACATGCTACAAATCATCTATTTTCTCACCAAATGAATACGTTATATCAAAAGATATGTGTAAGTAGTACATATCTTTTGATGCTAAAAACTACTTAACCATCTCACTATTAATACTGTAGCTTGATGTATTTGCCATTAAATGACTTCTAGATATAGATTCATATTTCATCTGAATCCGCTGAAAAGGCATTGATTCATTATCTTTTATTGAATCAGGAAATATGTCAGAGATTTCAATCAATGAAACCCCTGTTAGCTTGACTTCATAATATTTTTCAAGTTGTCCGCTTTGACTCGTTCGATAAAAAATAAAACTAGCCTCTAGAACTTCATTATTATCAAGCGCAACAGACAGCAAGGGAGAAGATTTATCAATAGGTTTAGTGAACACAATGGGTTTATATGAGGCATTCTGTTCACGAAAAGAACCATAGTGAACCCCAATAACTTGAATTTCATCTTCATGACCAATTTGGTAACGATTACCAATTGAATCCTGAGATGAACATCCCGCCGAAATCAAACCTTGATTTTTACCTTTCAACATTAAATATATCGGATATGCCATAACACTCCCTTTTAATGATAATTGAGATGCATAACAACCACATCAATTTAAGTTAAGAGTATTATCTTATCCCAGTTTTTGGTGTAGCACCAATTTAGTAATGTCACTTTTTAGCAATTTAGAAATGTCACTTTTTGCGGCATAAAGGATAAAACCTTTTGCCACGATAAGTACATTCAAAATGTTGGTAACTATGTCGGATAAAGAATTAAGTCGGATCAATGTTATTCAAGCTATTAGTGAAAAACGATTACGGCAGCGTGACGCTGTATCTCAACTCAATTTGACCGAGCGGCAGGTATGTAAGTACACCCGTTTCAGTTCCACACACTTTTTGAGATTTCGTTATTTTCAGCTAATAACCAGTATTCTTCCGGTGTCAGATCATTCAGGGATTCATGTGGTCGCTCTCGGTTATATTCCCTCAGCCAGCGTTCCGTGATTTCCCGTACTTCATTCAGTGTCCGAAACAGATAAAATCCAGTATTTCAGTCCGGTATGTCCGGTTAAAACGCTCGATAAAGGCATTCTGAGTCGGTTTACCCGGTTTAATAAATTTCAGTATCACACCATGCTCTTCCGCCCAGTGCGCCAGTGTCAATGATATAAGCTCCGGACCATTATCCATCCGCATTTTTACCGGATATCCGCGTGTTGCAACTATTCTGTCCAATACCCGGACAACGCGTTGTGCCGGGATATCCAGAGCAATTTCTATCGCCAGGGCTTCACGATTAAAATCATCCACGGTATTGAACGTCCGGAAACGCCTGCCGCAGATCAGCGCATCATGCATAAAATCAACCGACCAGCTCTGATTCAGTGCCTCCGGCGTTGCCAGTGGTGCTGGATTACGCACAGGCAGATGTTGTTTGCCTTTACGGCGAAAGCTCAGCTTCAACGGACAATAGATCCGGTGAACCCGCATATGATCCCACTCATTGCCCTGCCTGCGCAAAACCTGAAATAGCTTTTTAAACCCGAATAAGTCTTCTTGTTCCTTATCCTTAAGAGAAAGTGGCTATACAATCATTTTTCTTTCTATAAAAAACATTTTTGCCATCAATGCCTCATTATTGGATGTTTAACATTTCTTTTGCCAGCGCATTCCAAGCTTTTGCCCTGCGGCTTTGATGACTATTTTTCAATGTTGCTAAAGCGACTTCATAAGAGAGTACAGGCTCTATTACAGGAATAATTGACAAACCATCTGCACGTGTTTTATTCCACATACTATCTGGTAATAATGTTACACCAACCCCTGCCCTTACCATCGCTGTTACAAGATCTAAATGGCTACTGCGCCCAGCAATAACCGGTTTTTTTCCATAGATCCCACAAGCGCTCATGACTAACTCATTTATGCGAAAGTCCTCAGAGAAGAAAATAAACGGCTCATCAATAAGCTCTGCAAACTTCACCGAGTTACGCATAGCTAGCGGATGCTGTTCACTCACTAACAGCATCAATCGATCTGACGAAAAAACGTGTAAGTCAAACAATTCATTGTCGAAAGGCAGCATCACTGCCGCGGTCTCCACCTCGCCGTTTAACATCGCCTCCATCATCTTATGCGTGCCTAGCTCCAAAATTTTTAATTCCACCTGTGGGTAACGTCGACTAAATGCCATGATGATATCCGCAAAATAAGTTGACGCGATGACAGGTGGTAATCCTACATTCAAAATACCGGACAGAGGCCCTTCTTTCTCTTTTAACGCCTTATTCATGCTATTAAATTGTTTGAGTATTTGTTTTGCATGACTCAATAAAATTTCGCCTTCATCCGTCAGTCTCACTCCATCGTTTTCTCTCACTAATAATGTATAACCAAGCTCTTGCTCTAACTTTTGAATGCTACGGCTAATCGCAGGTTGGGTCACAAATAAACGTTCTGCTGCTCGGCTAAACCCATTTAGCTGTACCACTTCAACAAAATAACGCAATGAACGTATATCCATGTCTGCTCCTATGAGTTTTTGTTATAGATGGAATAATTATAAATAATTTCCACTAAAGAAAGATCTACGTTAGAACTAATAAAAAGCAGAATTATCGGCTAACGTGATCATTAGGAGATAATATAATGAATAAAACCGTCATCGAACATGTTTTAGCACGCTTAAATGAGATCGGCATCAATGATATTTTTGGCGTCGCAGGTGATTACGCATTCCCCATAGAAGATGCGGTCTGTGAAAGTAACAATATGCGTTGGATTGGTAATTGTAATGAACTCAATGCCTCATATGCAGCTGATGGATATGCTCGTATTAAAGGTGCCGCTGCACTTTCAACCACATTTGGTGTAGGAGAATTAAGCGCACTCAACGGCATTGCAGGCTCCTATGCAGAACATCTTCCTATCTTTCATTTAGTTGGTATGCCTGCCAGTGGTGTACAAAAAAACCATAAACTCGTTCACCATACGCTCGGCAATGGTGATTTCGATGTTTTTTATCAAATGAGTCAACACCTAAGCTGCGCTCACGCAATTTTAACCCCTGAAAACTGTATTGCCGAAACCGAACGCTTAATTATAACGGCCCTACGTGAACGCCGTCCTGTTTATATTGGTTTACCCGCAGATTATGCGGTCATGCCAGTCGTTACAGATAAAAATACTGATACCCCTATTATTCATAAAAGTAATAATGAGTCACTATCAGCCGCCGTTACGGCTATTTTAGAAAAGCTAAATTCAAGCCAAAAAGCCTGCATAATTCCTGGTATTTTAAGTGCGCGATTAGGCTATGCTAATGAAGTGCAAGCAATTATTGATAAGACTGGGTTACCTTACGCCACCATGTTTATGGATAAAAGCATTGTCAGTGAATCCAATCCAACTTATATGGGGATCTATAACGGCAAATTAATGAATACACAAGTAGGTGAATTTGTCGAAAGTTGTGATTGCGTGCTGGGAATTGGAGCTGTCCTTACCGATTTTAACTCTGGTAGCTTTACCGCTACTATTCTCCCTGAGCATCGAATTAATATCCTTGCCGACCATGTGAAAGTGGGCTCTGCTATCTATCCTCAAGTCTATATGCAAGATGTACTGGTTAAGCTCAAAGAGCTTGCTCCTTCATTGCATCACCAAGGGATAAAAGCTCAAGGTCTCGGTACGCCAGTTCAGGGGGAAAATGGGCAAATTACTGCAAACTATCTTTATCCGCGACTTGAGCAGATGTTCAAAAAAGACGATATTATTATCGCGGAAACAGGTACAGCATCGATGGGATTAGGTTTTGCTCTGCTTCCACAAAATGCACAATTCCATAACCAAACACTCTGGGGCTCTATTGGTTGGGCAACACCTGCGGCTTTTGGTGCTGCAATAGCTGAACCTAATCGCCGTATTATCTTAATTACTGGTGAAGGTTCTCATCAGTTAACCGCCCAAGAGATTAGCCAATTCGCTCGCTTTGGCTTAAAACCCATTATTTTTGTCCTTAATAATGATGGTTATCTTATTGAACGCTTACTCTGTAAAGATCCTGAAGCCTACTATAATGACTTACCGCAATGGCACTATGCCCAATTACCTGCTGCACTTGGTTGCCAAGATTGGTATTGCCAAAAGGTCACCCGTTGCGATGAGTTAGATGCCGCAATTAATATGGCTGAATCGCAAAATCGTGCGGCATATATTGAGGTTGTGATGGATAGATATGCATCTTCTGAGCTGGCAGAAAAACTCGGTCAATCCATTGAATCTCTGTATTCATTTTAAGTAATGATTACCTACCATTAGCCATGTCATACAAACCACACGGCTAATGGTTGCCTATATTGCTAGTTTTATTTTAACAATCTTACTTTAACGGATTTACCTTTAATTTTTCCTTGCTGCAATTGTTTCCAAGCATGGCGTGCAGCAGACTGTTTGATTGCGACATATGCATGCATTGGATGAATAGTAATTTTACCAATATCATCCCCTGCCAAGCCAATATCTCCTGTTAACGCCCCAAGAATATCGCCAGGTCGCATCTTCGCTTTTTTACCACCATCAATACACAGTGTTACCATTGAAGCATCAAGTGGTGTGATAGTTAAGCCGGTTGGTACTGACTTCCAGTTAAGCTTTATATTTAACATTTCTTCTAACACATTAGCGCGTTGAGCTTCTTCAGGAGCACAAAGGCTAATCGCTAACCCACTTTCACCTGCACGCGCTGTACGACCAATGCGATGAACATGCACCTCTGGATCCCATGACAATTCATAGTTAATTACCATTTCCAATGATTTGATATCCAACCCACGAGCCGCCACATCGGTTGCAACTAATACACGACTACTGCCATTAGCAAAACGAACAAGCGTTTGATCTCGCTCACGTTGTTCCATATCACCATGCAATACTAAAACACTTTGATGGCACTCATTTAGTGCATCATACACCGCTTGGCAATCTTTTTTTGTGTTACAAAATACCACACAAGATGCGGGTTGCTGTTGGCTTAACAGTTTTTGTAATAAATCTATTTTTTCATGACGAGCGACTTCATAAAACCGTTGTTCAATAGCAGGTAATTCATCAACTGAATTGATTTCAATCGTTATTGCATTACGTTGGATACGCTGGCTCATTGCTGTAATTGTTTCTGGCCACGTAGCTGAAAATAATAGTGTTTGACGGCTAATGGGCGCATAGCTGATCACTTCATCAATATCATCAGCAAATCCCATATCCAGCATGCGATCTGCTTCATCTAATACCAATGTTTGTAATGTATCCAGTTTTACGGTTTCTTTGTTCAAGTGGTCAAGAAGTCGCCCCGGCGTGGCAACAATGATATGAGCCGCGTGGATTAAGGAATCTCGTTGCACACTAAATGGCACACCACCACAAAGTGTTAAGATCTTAATATTTGCCATATAACGTGCTAAGCGGCGCAGTTCGCTCGCGACTTGATCTGCTAATTCTCGAGTCGGGCACAATACCAGTGATTGTGTACTGAACTGTTTCGCATCGATGTGTTGTAACAGACCCAGTCCAAAAGCAGCGGTTTTACCACTTCCCGTTTTTGCCTGAGCACGGACGTCTTTGCCTGCAAGGATCGCTGGTAACGCAGCCTCTTGAATTGGCGTCATTGTTACGTAACCTAGCTCAGTAAGGTTAGCAAGTTGTTCTTCAGGTAGCGTGTTAAGTTCAGCAAATGAGGTCACAATGAAAATTCCGAATAAAATGTAAAAAAGCTAATGGCTGGTCATGATACTATCCCTTCTCTGACGTGTCGTGAGGAATTTACATCAATCACTGCCAGCCAAGTTCGCAACATGGACATAATCTATCCATCAAGAAGAAGGTCGCACTGGTTTCATTCGTAGTTCTATTTTGCGACTAAGCGCCTATCTTAAGTTTTACGGAGAGTAAGCCGAATCGTCGACTATCATTTTTATGTTTGCTGTTAAATGATACGCTATGATTTTAGTCATTGTTAACACTAAAATGACCTAGTATAAATTTCAGGAAATATTCATTGAAGCATATTATGAGTAATATTGTGGCTATCTACCTTTATCGCTATAGATCGAAGTAGTCATTTCGATATTAAAATAATGGTGCTTTATGTTTGAGATTATTAATGGTACATGGCGATATTTTTATATCATACAATTGATTTGATTTGTTCTCTTTGACGTAATCAAAAAGCACCTATTGGTAAGCAAGCTTTCAATTGAAAAATCCACAATAATGACTAAGCATGATAAATACAGCAATTCCCCTAAGGTTTGAGGCTCCCCAAATACTCAATACGGTATCTGAATCTTGTTCATGAGAAACAAGTCTCTCATTTGCTAGCATTAATAGTGATAAAAATTATTACCCTCTATTTATAAAATAATGATAAAACACACCTTCCCATTAATCTTCAACTAAAAGAAGGATCACCAAAATTAATACCAAATAATTATAATTTTTTAAAAAAACTATATAGTGACGTTAGCAAAGTCATTCGCCATGGTTTTGACACCATCTGCCATCATTCCCATATTTAAAAGCATAATATCTCGAAATCGCACGCTACCTCGCTCTATAAACATCAAGCTAAGAAACGATACAGCCATATTTTATCAGATAAAACAACAAGTAGAACACTCAACTAAATTAGTTATTTTTCAAAAAATTACAAGACTATCCGCAAATATCGCTGACAGTGAAAATAAATCCTTCAAGTAAAAATACTTGGCTATAAGTATTTTGATCTAAATACTCAAAAAAAACAATAATTTGAATATTTATCTCAATTAGAAACAATATAACAACACAAAAATCCGTTATCGATCACATTATCAATACAATATATCAAATAGTATTATTGCCATTAGATAGTGTGTGGTTTTATAGCATAAACCACTAATCTATTTAATAGCACCACAACATCACTTTATTTAAAACTAAGGGTATTAAAATGACTACAACATTCTCCGAAATAAACGATATTGCAATTGGAGCAGTAAAGACAAACAATAGTAATGTGAGTTCTTGGCAGGTTTCAAAAAAGAAAGGAATGATGAGAGGTATTTCTGCGACTGTCTCAGGCCAAGGCGCTGTTGTTCGATTACAAGGTGACATGGATTTTAGTATTATTAGCCTTGAATCGTCGGCTAAGTATCAACAGCTGCTTAATGAATATAAATTTGGCGCAGGTCTTACTGCTTTCTTTGCGTGGGTTTCAGCTAACTTTAGTGTCGAAACTCATAGACAAGAAATACACGCAACCTTAGATGAGCTATCAACTACTCAACAAATTAACGGAAAGGTTCATATTGATATGAATGTAACTGGCATATATCCTAATGTGGAAGTTACTGCAATGGCCTATGTTAATATTCTTAAGGTAACCAATAGTGAAGGAAATGAATTTAGCCTTGCTAGCGCAGCAACCCCTAATATTGACACAGGTGCAGCTGATCATGATGGTAATTCACTGCCAACATCAGATAATAATTCGGTAATTTATTTATAGTAATAAAAATCAATTTTACTTATTTGATTTAATCGTAAATATGATTTTATCTATAATTTAATTTATCTCATTTTCTCTTTGTATTACTCAATGAGCAGTATTCTTCTGCTCATTGAGTCTTATGACTTAATTTTAATAATTTGCGCCAACACTTTTTTAATATAATTAAAATCATTACATAAATATAAATCCTATTACTTAGGACTGATAGATTAATTAAAAATGTTCGTATCATTTTTATTTAAACATTAGAATTGGAGAATTTATCCATGATTAAAATCTCTCGAGGCATCAGAAACAATAACCCCGGTAACATTGAATACAATGAAGCCAATCATTGGAAGGGGCAACTACCACACGATAAATCTATTGAAAAACGATTTTGTCGATTTGAATCTTCAGAATATGGTATCAGAGCACTATTCGCGTTACTGCGTACCTATCAACGTAGATACTCATTGCAAACCGTATCTCAATTAATTAGTCGATGGGCACCTAGCAATGAAAATCAAACAAGCGATTATATTAATGATATTGCTAAAGCGCTAAATGTATCCCCCAATACATTTATTAATCTTGAAAACAAATCAATTTTAATAAAACTCGCTAAATCGATTATTAAGCATGAAAATGGAACACAACCTTATGATGATGAAACATTTGAAAGAGCGTGGAACTTGCTATGATGGTATCGGCACTGTTGGTTAACTGATCAATAAGCTGACGAAATAAGACTATATGGCATATTTAAAGCCACTTTCTCATCAGTATGTTTTATGAAAATTTCACCATTCTGTATAATTTAGGAGGCCATAGACAAAAACAATACATATATTGACTGAGCAAACTGTATGTGAGAGTTATTTGCCCTCATAATGCATTTTAATACTTTTATTTATCTTTGATAAATATTAACTACTCTTTTCCTAAAAAGAGGGGATGGTAATAGAGAAAAAACAATAGCCAACATTTTAGTATCTACTAGTGATAATTTATGTTTTTAGTTGGGCTATTTTCAATATTTTTCATTAGCTTTTGATAAACACATAATAAAAAGTATACGCATCTAGATAACCGAATTAGTTTAATAAAATAACAACAGAGAGTTCATTCTTTATAGGTTATACATCATTTAAATATGGTTGTTAATTTTTACATGAGGATACTTCTATGAGAACAACATTTATTGCTATATCAATGCTTTTCCTTTCAATGTCAGCATTAGCTGATAATAACGTACTTCGCCATGGTTATATCGATAATCCACCAAGCCGCGCTTTTCTTTGTTCATCCATGGGTGGCAATTTAAATAAAATGTGTGGTGCCGTTCAATATGAGCCTCAATCGGTTGAAGGCCCTAAAGGTTTCCCAGAAAGGGGGCCAAAGGATGGTCAAATCGCAAGTGGAGGTAATGCCAATTTTTCTCAGTTAAATGAACAGTCGAACAGTCGTTGGCATAAAGTGAATGTATCTAGTGGTAAAAATGTATTTTCTTGGACATTAACTGCATCACACAGAACGACATCATGGCAATTTTTTATCACTAAACAAAATTGGGATCCAAATAAACCATTAACACGTAATGATTTTGATTTAAAACCGTTTTGTGAACAACAAGATAGAGGAAATGTACCCAAAAATAACGTAAGAATAGAGTGTAATATTCCAAAACGTACAGGATACCAAATTATTCTTGGTGTCTGGACGATTGCGGATACAGCCAACGCTTTTTATCAAGTAATCGATGCTAATATGAAATAGTTTGGCTAAAAATAGCTTACCCTAATTGATGAAATAACCTATTAATAAAAAATAAGTACTTTTTATATTTTAACCTATCATACATTTAATAGTTAATGACTTAGTTCATTGAATATTAAGTGTATTTTTTTGCCTTGTGATTTAGCCAGTAATTTAACCCTCTTGCATCTTCCTTAATAAAGTTTGAGCAAGCCAACTTACCCGTATCTATTTGATTGGCATTATTTTCCTATAGTTTAACGATTTTTGATATTCAATGCTAAATTTAAAATCCATTATTACCCATAAAATGACCAAATATTACAATGAAATCATTATAATTTCCCTCAAGCTAACTTGCTAAACTCAACAACAATAATCAAATGATATCTATGAGGCATACAGATGGAGCTACAATCAATTATTCTGTTTAGTGCGACGGTGATCCCTCTTATTTGTACACCGGGTCCTGATATTCTTTTTATCTCTTCGCAAGGGCTATCGGGAGGCGTATCTGCTGTATGGAAAGCTAATATTGGCATTATCTCGGGCTATATTATGCATGCTATCCTAGCCGCTTTAGGTCTCGCTGCGATAGTGGCTGCGTCACCACGCTTATTTAATACTATTAAATGGGTCGGTGTCGCTTATGTCGCATATTTAGCCATAAAAATGATCTTATCTGCCATGAAACCAAGCCAGATAACGCTAAAATCAGCGTCATCTAAAGGTGTCATTCTGAAAGGTTTTCTAACTAGCTTTCTTAACCCCAAAGGACTCTTAGTCTACTTTGCCATTTTACCTAATTTTATTCACTCTTCGGACAGTGTTGCTATTCAGTCTATTATTTTATCAACGTCCTTTATTGCCTCATGTATCGTGATTTATGGCATGATTGGTATGGTATTTGCCACCGTACATAAAAAAGGAAATTACAGCGATAAGCGTCGCCGTCTAACGGAAGGCGTTGCTGGAGGCATGTTGTCACTCGCGGCGATTGGCTTAGCCAATAGCTAACAGGCTGTAATATCAACCCAAATTAATTTGCTACCTGCCACACGAGGCGTAATATGCCCTTCCCCAATGTCAGGTAGCCACCAGCCCCCTTGATTAACGGCCATAATTTTACAGTTCGCCCCAGAGACATCCCATTCTCCAGCTAAGACATACACTATCCCTGCCTGCCCTATTGGCAAACGTTGTTCTTGTGCAATCACATGGCTTTTAACTCGCCAACGCTCAGGGTTAACCGATACGTTAAGTAAACGGACTGGGGAGCCTCTTAATTCAAGTTCAATCAATTGTTCCCCCTCGGAATGAAAAGCGTCACCAATTTTTGCCATGGAATGCTTAGTCTTTTGTTGATCTCGAATAGACAGTTGACCATTATCCAAAGAAATACAAAATTGTTCACTTTCAGCGTGCTGTTTTAAAACACTCGATTGATTGATTTGTGTAATGCTTACTCGAAGCGAAAAGTCAGATGCGACAGGCCAACAAAAAACTTCAGCGCTGTTCCCACACTTATCTTGCCATTCTTCAATGGGTAACTCTGCCGCATCAAAACATTTAATTTTCATACATTCCCCCGAGCAATCAATTATCCGTTATGATAATTAAGAGTGGCAAACTTAGTGACTTAGGGCAATGTTTCGACACTTAAAATGTGACTAACCACGTTTCTCGGTAATCAATGAATAACATAAACGCCCTAATGTTTTCATCGCCTGTTCTAACTGTTCATTCCAAGTAAATGAAGTATTAAGTCTAAACGCATGGTTAAACTGATCACTGGTTGAAAACATACTGCCAGGCGCAATGCTTATCCCTTCCTTAAGGGCTAATTGGTAGAGACGTACCGCATTAAAAGGTGGTTCGAATTCTAACCATAAAAAATAGCCCCCTTTTGGCGTATTCACTTTAACGGAAGGCGGCATATATTGTGCGATTGCGCCTAACATTTGGTGTTGCCGCTGCTCCATTGTCTGACGTAGTTTCCGCAAGTGGTTGTCATATCCCCCCTGAGTAAGGTACTCCGCGATCGCCAGCTGTGTTGGAACGCTGGCAGAAACAGTACTCATCATCTGTAAATGCTGAATTTTTGTCGCGTGTTGTCCTGCTGCCACCCAACCGACCCGATACCCCGGTGCTAAACATTTCGAAAATGACGAACAATGGAAAAAGTTACCCTTAGTATCTAAAGCTTTGGCAGGGATCGGCTGTTGATTACCAAAGTACAATTCGCCATACACATCATCTTCAATCAAAACAATTTGATTTTTATTCAAGATCTCCACCAGCCGTTTTTTATTTGCTGGCGGCATCGTGCCCCCAAGTGGGTTCTGGTAATGCGTCATTAACCAACAGGCTTTTATGGGGTATTTTGCGGCAATATCTTCCAATGCGTCCAAATCAATCCCAAATAACGGATCTGTTTTAATGGCGATCGCTTTTAATTTTAGGCGTTCAATAGCCTGTAATGAACCATAAAAGGCAGGTGATTCGATAACCACCCAATCTCCCGGTTGGGTTACCGATTGTAGGCTTAATACTAGTGATTCCATCGCACCAGCCGTGATCACAATTTCATCGGGGGCAACATGGATCCCTTGGCTGGCATAGCGCTGAGCGATATTACGGCGTAATTGCTCGTTACCCGGCGGTAAATTCGCTGTCGTATTAAACCTCGCTAAACGCCGAGCCACTGACGCGAGAGTTTTCCCTAATTTCGGTTCATCAAGCAGTGCCGGTTCAGGGAATGCTGAGCCAAATGGAATAATGTCAGGATCTTTACAAGCTTGCAAAACACCAAAAATAGAGGCGTTGATCTCAACATTTTCATTAAGATGCAGGCCTTTTCCTCCCTTTGCTGCCGCAAAATTCGTATTTCGACGAGCAACATAGTACCCTGATTGTGGCCTTGCAGCGATCCAACCTTGGCTTTCGAGCAATTGGTAAGCCTGTACAACTGTCATTAAACTCAAACCTGATTGTTTTACACTTTCCCTAAGTGACGGTAATCTATCGCCAACTTGCCAGATATTATCTTCAATCTGTTGGCGTATTTGTGCAGCCAGTTGTTCGTATCGCGTCATATCCGCCTCAACTGTTATAGTTAATAACTCAAAAATTGTTACTATTATAGTTTATCGTCTCATGTTCTACTTATCCATACATTCACCTGACTTTTTTTTAACTATAAGCACAAAACTTTTTCGTTAGGTTTGTGGTTTTTTTCACAAGCCTGTCGTTTCAATGATTATTTTTGCTACGGAACAGCACCAACATTGCTAACGGAAAAAACGAAACTGTGATGTGCGCATTATCAATTCCAATCAGGGGTCAATATGTTTGGACTAACTGCGCTGGAACTGGCTCGTATACAATTTGCGTTTACAGTCTCGTTCCATATTATTTTCCCAGCGATCACCATCGGGCTGGCGAGTTTCCTCGCGGTACTCGAAGGCTTGTGGCTGAAAACTCGGGATAGTGATTATATAAAATTGTTCCATTTTTGGTCGAAAGTCTTTGCGGTCAATTTCGGTATGGGGGTTGTTTCTGGCTTGGTGATGGCTTACCAGTTCGGAACTAACTGGAGCTTTTTTTCCGACTTTGCCGGTGGTATCACAGGGCCATTGCTAACTTATGAAGTCCTCACTGCTTTTTTCCTAGAGGCGGGCTTCCTTGGTGTCATGCTATTCGGTATGAACCGTGTTGGTGAAAAATTGCACTTCTTTGCAACCTGCATGGTTGCTCTCGGTACTATCATCTCAACGTTTTGGATCCTTGCATCAAACAGCTTTATGCAAACACCGCAAGGGTTTGAAATTATCGATAACCGCATCGTTCCCGTTGATTGGTTAGCCGTTATTTTCAATCCTTCATTCCCTTATCGGTTATTGCATATGACCACAGCGGCATTCCTTGCAGCCGCATTTTTCATTGGTGCTTCAGCAGCTTGGCACTTGCTCAAAGGCAATAAATCTTCTGCCATGAAGAAAATATTTTCCATGTCATTATGGCTGATTTTAATTTTAGCGCCTCTGCAAGCCCTTATTGGCGATGCTCATGGGTTAAATACCCTAAAACATCAACCCGTTAAAGTCGCGGCTATGGAAGGTCATTGGGAGAATAAACCAGGTGAAGCCACCCCATTGATCCTTTTCGGTATTCCTAATATGGAAAAAGAGAAAACCGAATACGCACTCGAAATTCCCTATCTTGCGAGCATCATTTTGACCCATAGTCTTGATAAGCAAGTTCCTGCGTTGAAAGATTATCCACCCGAAGATAGACCAAATGTCTTCATGGTGTTCTGGTCATTCCGTGTCATGGTAGGGCTAGGTTTGTTAATGATTGCGGCTGGTGTTTGGGGATTATGGCTGCGTTATCGCAAAAACCTTTATGAATCGAAAGTTTTCTTGCGTTTTATGTTCGTCATGGCGCCATCAGGGCTAATCGCTATCTTAGCTGGTTGGTTTACCACTGAAATAGGTCGTCAGCCTTGGGTCGTCTATGGGTTACAAAGAACTGCGGACGCTGTCAGTGCGCATGGTGAAATGCATATGAGTATTAGTCTACTGGCTTTCTTTGCTGTTTACGGCAGTGTGTTCGGTATCGGCTATATGTACATGATGAAATTAATTCGTAAAGGGATCCAGGAGGATACAGCTCATGGGCATTGATTTACCACTCATTTGGTTTGTCATCATTGTCTTTAGTATTTTGATGTATATCGTGATGGATGGCTTCGATTTAGGAATCGGTATCTTGTACCCAGCCCTTAAAGATAGCCAAGATCGCGACTTGATGATGAACAGTGTCGCCCCGGTTTGGGATGGCAACGAAACTTGGCTAGTATTAGGCGGTGCGGGGCTATTTGGCGCTTTCCCGCTCGCTTATGCCATTGTGCTTGATGCCTTATCGATTCCTCTAACTTTTATGTTGTTAGCCTTGATTTTCCGAGGCGTGGCATTTGAGTTCCGCTTTAGAGCGGATGAGTCGCATCGTAAACATTGGGATCACGCCTTTATTTGGGGTTCGATTTTCGCCACTTTTGTTCAAGGCGTCGTTGTTGGTGCCTTTATTCAAGGCTTCCATGTTGAAAACCGTGTGTATATGGGCGGCTATTTCGATTGGTTCTCACCGTTCCCACTATTTTGTGGTTTTGGTTTAGTGGTTGCTTATGCACTACTGGCCTGCGGTTGGCTGATCATGAAAACTGAAGGTCATTTGCGCCAAACCATGTACCGTTTATTGCGACCATTAACACTCGTGATGTTGGCTGTGATTGTTATCATCAGTGCATGGACACCTGTTCTCAATGAGGCTATTTATAGCCGTTGGTTTAGCTTACCAAATCTCTTTTTCTTCCTGCCAGTTCCATTATTAGTCGTGTGGTGTGTTTGGGTCATGCTAAAAAGCGCCAAACGACAAAAATGGGATAGCATTCCTTTCTTAGCTGCGTTGCTATTAATTTTCCTTGGTTTTACGGGGTTAGGGATCAGTATTTGGCCAAATCTCATTCCACCCGCCATCAGTTTCCGTGATGCGGCTGGGCCAATGGAAAGTTTAGGTTTTATGCTTGTTGGCGCTCTATTTATTATCCCTATTATTTTGGTTTATACCTATTGGAGTTACTATGTCTTCAGAGGAAAAATTACCCCAGACCAAGGTTACCACTGATCAGGCTATTTCATCACCTTGGTGGAAAAAGATAGGTTGGATGGCGATTATTTGGTTAGGAAGTGTACTGGCGCTATTTGCATTCTCTTCCGTATTTAAGTTGTTAATGACTGCCGCGGGGATGAAAGTCAAGTAATCCCCCTCACACAAATGCCACACTCGTTTCTGACGAATGTGGCATTTTTTTGGATATAAAAATGTTTGGTTTCCGGTTATTTATATTCAATAAAACCATGATATGATAATGATAACAATTACCAAATAATAATTTTATCATTATCATAACTAAAAGGAGACCGCCTGTGGCTAGTGACAAACCCGTCGAAAAGAATATTTACCGCCCGGCGCCACCGCAACTTGTTCAGGTCAAATCCATTACAGATATCAGCCCTTCTATTCGCAGCATTACCTTTACGGGAGAAAGACTGGGTGACTATCCAACACAATGTGAAGGTGGTCATATCAAAATTTTTCTCGCCCCTGATTTAAAAAGCGAGCCTGCATTACCAATACTCAGTGAACAAGGGCGCCGCTGGCCAGAAGATAAGCCACGCCCCTTTGTGCGTACATATACCGTTCGAGCAATCCGCCCAGAGGTTAAAGAAATAGACGTTGAATTTGCCATGCATGATGGCGCTTCAGGACCAGCATATTTATTCGCTCGCGATGCGGAACAAGGTCACTGGATGGGGATCACCAATCCAGGAGGGCCTGATCCATTATTACCTCATACGCAACACTATTTCATGGCAGGAGACTCAAGCTCATTACCAGCGATTGCAGCATTACTCGAAAAAATGCCTGCAAATGCGACAGGTAAAGTCGTTTTACGTTTAGATCACCAAGGCGATATTCGCGAATTAACTAAACCTACTGGTATCGAGGTAATATGGATTTGTGGTGATATTAGTAAAAATAATGAGCTAATTAATACGTTCAAATCTTGGGATATCCCGACCGAAGATACATCATTTTGGATTGCCGGGGAAGACCAAATTATTCGCGATTTACGCCGTTTTATTCGCCGCGAAAAAGGGGGTAGTCGTGAAAGTATTTATGCGATACCTTATTGGCGTTATGGTTACGATGAAGAAGGTTATCATCAAGAAAGACATCATGTGATGGATAATCCTGATGATTAATATTTAATCTCTACTGATGAAAAGTGATGGCATTCACCATCACTTTATTATTGTGTAAAGATTCCACATAAACAATCCATTGAATAAAAACTTCAAAGTATGCTATCTGGCTATTTATCCATAAATTAAATATATTGATTAGCCAGCTGGTTTTTAAAAATTGATATTTTGAATTATGTTAGTCCTTTTCATTTTAGGAGGTTTATATGCGTTTAGGGTTATTAGTTATTATTGCTGTCCTCGTGTCTGGATGCGCCACTTCCCCCAATTCTGCTCACAAGGATAGTCAACCGAAAAATGATCCATATGAAGATAGCGTATTAAATACAATCAAGAAAAACCAAGAGATTTATAAAGAGCAGCAGATTAGAAAACCCAACTATTAAAGCCCTCTCTTCGAGTACTTTTCCCTAAAAACAGCCATTAACGTGGCCTGTTTTTAGTTTCCAATAGCTCAATCTTACCCACCCCCCTATTCACCCCAAAAATATTTTTGCATTCATTAAGTGTTATGTTATAACATAACTTTAATTTATTATGGACTATAGGAACCTTCAATGAATAAGCAACCCCTTATTGCCGCTGCATTAAGTCTCAGTGCACTTTTTGTTAGCTTTAATACACAAGCTCATAGTCATGCTCACCCGCAATCCGAAAAAGCGATACAAGCAAGTAAAGGTATTTTTAATGATGTTGATGTAAAAGATAGAAAGCTCAGTGATTGGGATGGCATCTGGGAGTCAATTTACCCATTATTAATAACTGGCAAACTCGATCCCGTATTGGAGCATAAAGCAAAAAACAATAAAGACAAAACCGTCGATGAGTATCGCGCTTATTATAAAAAAGGTTATCAAACGGACGTTGAGAATATCGGTATTGAGAATAACATTATTGAATTTACCCAGAATGGTCAAATCAGCCGTTGTGAATACCACTATTCCGGTTTTAAAATCCTCCATTATACTTCCGGTAAAAAAGGGGTTCGTTATTTATTCGAATGCCAAGACAAACACTCAAAAGCACCGAAATATATCCAATTTAGTGACCATATTATTGAACCGCAGGCCTCAGGGCATTTTCACCTCTATATGGGGAATGAATCCCACGAAAAACTATTACAACAAATGGATAATTGGCCAACTTATTACCCCTATTCGCTTAATGATGAACAAATTGTCCATGAAATGCTGCATCATTAATCATCATTAGATTTGCAAATAGCCCCAGTTTTATTGGCTAACAACTGGGGCTATCACATCACTTAATGGCTATAAGCTAATAATGCTCGATGACAAAGCGTTGAACGCACACAATCATCTACCGTGAAATTAACCATTGAGACCATTTCATCACTGCTAAAACGTTGTAAGGCATCTGCCAAACCAGATATAACGCCATCAGGTAAATCACATTGCGTCACATCACCATTCACTATAACAGTGACATTTTCCCCTAACCGCGTTAAAAACATTTTCATCTGACTAACAGTAACGTTTTGAGCTTCATCCAGAATGACAATCGCATTTTCAAATGTGCGACCACGCATGTAAGCAAAAGGTGAAATTTCAACTTTGGCAATTTCAGGCCGTAAACAGTATTGCAAAAAGGAGTTACCAAGCCTTTTCACTAACACGTCATAAACGGGTCGGAAATATGGCGCAAATTTTTCAGCCATATCACCCGGAAGAAAACCGAGATCTTCTTCTGCCTGCAAAACAGGCCTTGTCACGATGATTTTGTTGATATCTTTATTGATTAACGCATCTGCTGCCAGTGCAGTACTAATATAGGTTTTGCCACAACCCGCCTCACCGTTCGCAAAAATTAATTGCTTGTGTTTAATCGAATTAATATAGAGCTTTTGCGCATCATTGCGTGGAGTAATCGGCGATGTATCACGCCGCTCTTTCGCCATACCAATAGGTTCAATCCCCGTAAAATCAGCAAAAGAGGCCACACTTGCCATTTCGTAACGACCTGCGCGCTCTTTACGTAATGACCGTTTCATTTCACGACGCGTCTTTGTTGCAGCTTTCTGTCTACTCATAGTATTAACCCTTCCAGGTATCGTTAAAGTCAATTCAAATGACGGACTATTCAGAACAGAGAGGAGCTCCCTTCAAGCTCATGTTGGTTGAACATGCAATAAAAAAACCGGTTACTAATCTCACCATGACAATTTCATGATGGAGTAGTAACCGGCCTTGTAAAAGTATTAACAAAGACTTAGTTCCCATTAGTTCCTCCCTGCTGGATCACACCCGTAAACTAATGAATTTATATGACACTATTATGACGAACCGTAAAAATATTACACACCCGACTTTTTATCATGTTGCATTTATTCCTTATAAACAGACTATACCCCCGTCTATATTTTGTTTGCAACAATAAATTAACATTTATTCCCTACAATTATTCCGTATTTATCATAGCTTAAGAAGATTCTGACTGATATTTAACTAAATATGACTATATTTTATTGATAGGTATAGGAAAAATATTATTTTCCAGTGCCTAACTGAAATTTTCATATTTACCTCAATAGGGACATCATGATAAAAAAACACTTATTAAAACCAACTTTACTTTTCTCCTTTGCTCTACTTATCTCTGGTTGTCAACTACTCACACCAACATCTTCAAAATCTGATCTAGATGCACTTCGTGAACTAAAAGGTATTGAATTTCCTTCAACTAAAACGCCAGAAGGCACACCTGAAGGCGCTTATGAATTTCATTACGATAATGGCCAATTGGAAACCAGAAGTTGGGTTAAAAAGGGGTGTTTAGATCGTTACATTGAGTCATTCTATGAGAATGGTAACGTTAAAATGTATACGCCAGTTAAAAACTGTAAAGTGAATGGATTAGTACGGATTTACCATGAAAATGGTCGTAAGGATATCGAAATGACCGCTACTGACGGAAAACTTACAGGTCCATTTAAAGTTTATCACGACACCCCAAGCAACAACGTTTATGCTTCCGGTGTTTTCAAAGATGGTGAACCACAAGGTTTTATCTCTGAATTTGATGAAAATGGGCAGTTCGTTCAAAAATCCGCCGTTATTAATGGCAAAATTGTCAGCGAAAAATAATATAAAAAAACCCAAAAGTGATGAACAGCACCCCAAACGTTGTAGTACAACTTTGGGGTGTTTTTTTACTTTACCTTAAAAACACCTTTTAAGGCTTACAGTTACCTGCCAATTCATAGCCTGCGGCTTGTGCGGCTAACTCATCGCTGAACATCACTGCATTTTTATCGGATGTTGTTTTAAAACCAGAGCAATGTGCTAAATGGTATTTATGTGAGTTACGATTACCTTTTACTTGAGTACTGGTTTCAGATGCTTGAGGTTTTGGTGTCTCTTTTGTAGGTGCAGGCGATAAATTATCAACTTGCTTAATCCCTTGAGCACTATTTTTATGCCCAAGCTCCCATTTCATTTCCCCCGTGACAAAGGGGTTATGGTGCCCCATGATTGCAGCAATGCGTTCGTCACGTTGTTTTTCCCACTGACTCGGCGGATATTGTCTATCCCATGCCATCAATAGTTGTTGCTGTTGACGTGACATCGACAAGTTATAACGGTCATGCATGTAAAAATAGACACGAGCCACTTGCCCCTTCACTTCATCTCTAGGTTCAAAAACGCGTTGCTTAAAATCAACTCGGCTACGACATTGACCATAAGGATATTGCGCATTAGAGGGAAGTTGAGCATAGCTAAAATTACTACGGTCACCATTTACTTCACCAATTGATGGTGCAAGGTTATGCATATCGGCTTCCATCTTACGAAAGATAGGATCTGTTGAAACACAGTTTTTACGTCCACCGTTCTGCCAACATTGTCTCTGATGACCAAATACCCATGCCGGAACAATATGTTCCCACTCAATACGCATTGCCCTATTTTGCTGTTTACGGACTTGGTAACCACACGAGTTTAAATCGACTACCCCACCACTTTTACCGGCCCACTCCCATTTACAACCACAGTAAAGTGTTCCCTCACCTTGATTGTTTTGATCCAGATATACTTTAGTTTTACTTAATAATTTCGCTTCATCAAACTGTCCTGGCGCAGCGATAAGCGGGAAAGTAAATATTAATAAAAAGAATGACAGTACCCATTTTGGGTACAATGAAGCGAATATTTTATTCAAAATAACACCACTGATGTTTTGATAATAAACAATTAACTTAAATGCGTTAGTGCATCCTGTAATATACTGCATATTTTCTTATGCCAGTACCACACAACCGAATATAAGCTTTTTTGCAGCTAATGAATATTAGAAACAACCGACTTACCACGATAAAATTGCACAACTACTCCATATTAGAGCAATTCAGTTATGTTAATAATTCTAATTAATAACAGGAATTGTTTATTAATCAATCTAACAACTTATAGTAAAAGCTATTGAAAGATATATCAGATTAATTTTGAATAAAGGCTAGGTTGCCATAGTAAATAAAGTCAATCAAACGCCTTCTTGAATATCACATTTACCGAAGGCGTTTCTTGTTTTTTATACACTTGGGCGTTTACGATATAACCACAAACCAGGAAGGGATAGACCAATTGATAAGGCCCCAACAATAAATGATGCTCGTAAAAAGTTGGTCACAAGGGTTTCAAATAACTCAGGGGTATAACCTAAATGAGAAATTTTGACGACGGAGATCATTGCGGTATAAGCACTGATCCCCGGAAACATCGGTATTACTGCTGCAACCGTAAAAACTTTAGGATGTGCTAACCATGTTCGAGACCATTGAATACCAATCGCGCCAATAAGAATAGCGGCAATAAAACTTGCCCATTCAATATTTAAGCCAAGTGTCATCATAGTCATACGTGAGCCATGACCAATAGCCCCTAACAAAGCACAATATTTCAATGCTTTGATCGGCACATTAAATACCATCGCAAAGCCAACAGCAGGGATAGCCGCTAGTAACATATCCTCTAAAAGTGCCAGTAAAAAACTCATGCCCACTCCCTTAGTCCCCAAATTGCCATTGCAATCACAACACCAATACATGTCGCCAGCGTCAGTAAGCTCGCCATCATCCACCGCGCTAACCCTGTATTAACATGGCCTTTAAACATATCGGCCACCGCATTAATTAATGGAAAACCCGGCACGAGTAGCAATACACTTGCTGCCATCGAAATACTTGCTGTCGGAGCAAAAAATGGCAATTTTAATAATAATCCGGAAACAGACGTTGCCACAAAAGCAGTAATACAAAAGTTAATCAAAGGATTCATTTGCCGAGAAGTCAGCACCTGACGAATATACATTGCACAACCACTCGCAATCAATGTCACTAAGGAGCCATCCCATCCTCCTCCATTTAATTTACTAAAACAGGCACAAGATAGAGCAACCATCAGCACCATTATCCAACGTGGATAACGTAATGGTTTTATTGAGGACAATTTCTTCTCAAGTTGTTTGCGATCCAAAAGGTGATGCTCAACTAAAATGACAGCATGCTGTACCTCTGTCACCACATGCATATTAATACCACGGTCAATAATACGACGCGTCGACGTTAAGCAGTGACCTTCAATTATGGTTGTCAGTACTAATGAATTCGAGGAAATAGCACTATCAACTTGATCTGCCCCGAGTGCAATCCCTAAGCGGCCGGTAAGCTGCTCCACCAGCATACTCTCCGCACCATGTTGTAATAATAAGAGGCCACACTGTATACATAATCGAGTGATCTCCCTTTGTGTTTCGGTAATCGCATGAATACCTTGCAACTCATCGATAGCCTCCCCTTTCATTTTTCCTCCAATCCACTGCGATGATTTAGATAACGATTTAAACGTGATAACCTTTAGCAACATCATAAAGTGAAATAATAGCCTGAATTATGATCTCTTTCAGGTTAAAGCATGATTAGTCATCACGAACTTTGCCTTTTCATGATAAGAATAGTTAGATAAATCATAATGCTAGGATGAGTATTGCATGAGTAGCCCATTTTTCGCTAAAACCCCTAAGGGGCAGCGTCGTAATAAAGCATTAATTAGTGCGGCTTCTGAAATTTTTATTCAATATGGATTTGAAGGAACAACACTTGATATGATCATTGAGCGTGCAGGAGGCTCTCGTTCCACGCTGTATAAAAACTTCGGTGATAAAGAAGGATTATTCGCTGCGGTCGTTGCATCAATGATTGACGATATTTTCGCCGATGATGAAAATCATAATCCCCCTTCTCTCCATAGCATTGAATCTGTATTGTCTTTTTACGGCGCACGGTTTTTACTGAATGTGATTAAACCACAGTCTATTGGTTTATATCGTTTGATCCTTGGTGAATATAACCGCTTTCCTGAAATTAGCCATGCTTTCTTTGAACAAGGGCCAGTACGTAGTTATCGGCTATTAACTGAGAAACTCCTTGAATTACCTGAAGTGAAAGTTAACGAACAAACGCTATTAAGTATTTCATCTCGATTTTTAGAAATGTTAAAAGCAGATGTTTTTATTAAAACCTTCTGTGTCACTGATTTTAAACCTAGCGATGAATTTATCACGCAACAAATTGCGCTCTCAGTGGACATCATCGCCAGTTATATTCGTAAAATTAGCCAATAGCGGTCATCGTCATTAAGAAATCAATGCCGTAGCATATTTTTTCGCTGCGGCGATGTTATGTTCAATAAACACTTCAGGCCCATAAAATGCAGAAAGTAACGGCGCCATTTGTTCCATATCTTCTTTATCACTCCCATCTGGTTGTAACGTCACCACCATTGCACGGCAGTGTTCAACCATCGGCTCTTTAGCATGTTTTAACCAACGGCGAACATATTTCATGGCATTCATATGTTCCTCAGACGGTTTTTCTTTGCTCTGTTTGACCGGCGGATAAACTAATACAAATTGCGCCCTTCTTGCCAATAACATATCCATTTCTTCTAACCATAAACGCGTTTCATCTAAGGTTTTTGGAAATGAATGGATTACACAAACTGGCCACTCAGCCGTATCAATAATCGTCTTATTATGCATACCTAGCTCCCCCATAAAAAAGTGTACTTAACTGTACACTTTTAATTGCAACAGAGTCAAGAATGATTCTCATTTATCTTTTTGCAAATTATGCTATTCACGCGGTGCTGTTATTACAGATAATTCCTAATATGCAGCAAAATTACCTACAGTAGAAAATATTGAATAAGAGAGGTGATGTCTTTTTGAATATGGAATGCTATTCTCGTTTTATTGTTACATCAAAAAAGCGAATAAATTATGAAAAAAAGATTTTCAGTTGCTTTCGGGGTTGCTGCACTATTAGCTGCATTTGGTGCGAATGCAGGAAAAAATTGCGATACTTATTTCCAAGAAATGAATGTGCTGGTTAAACAAGCTGAAGAGCAGTACAAAAATGACCCTAATGTTAAAGAAAGGATCACTGAGATGAAACATCAATTGGAAGAAGCGAAAAAAGCACTCGCTGATTATCCAGAAGATGCTCAAGAACAAGCATGTGAACAAGGCATTCAAGCTATTAAAGCAGCTAAAGAGGCAGTGGAAGGTAAATAATTTTTATCTCTATTATATTGATTTAATAGGGATGAATAAGCACCATCTGCTTTTTCGATGCGAATTTTAGCCTTGCTTTGGGCTAAGATGGTAATAGATTTGCGTTAAAGATTAGAGCGTTAATAAGGCCAGTATAATACTGGCCTTATTGTATTGGCGGGTTATCTGACTACCAGTACAGATATTTTCGCATAAGAAACAATGCCTGATGCGTTTGACCCTAGTAAGTGCGTTGTGATACTCGGGTTACGTGAACCAATCACAATCAGATCCGCACCTATTTCTTCTGCCTCAGCTAACACTTTATCTCTCGGTGAACCAAAAGCGACTTTGTAAGAAATATCTTCTTGTGGGTAATCGATCTTAGCAATAATCTCTTTTAACTGCTCTTCTGAACGTTCAACGGCTTTTTTAGCAAATGAAGATAAAAGATCATAATGATAGCTATAGCTCATTGAGAACCTTGAAACATCAGGAACTGAGTGGAAAAGATGTATTTTTGCCCCCGACATTTTTGCTAAATAAATTGCGTGTTTTAATGCTTTATCCGTCAGAATATCTTCAGAAATGTCTACGGGAACCAAAATTTTATTGTACATGCGATACCCCTATTAATTAGTCATCATTCTATTATCCACCTGTGATCCCTTAGTGCGATGTGATAACTAGGATACACTTTGTGAATGTTTATCTTTTTTGTTCACCAAAAGTATAGTCTTAATAAAAACAAACTGCCGTGAGCTACCAGACGATTTGTTAAAGCAAGTTCACAATTTTATCAATATGCTAACTATCTTCTAAGTGCCATTTATGTAAGATGCGGTGCAAAAAAGGTGTGACAATTAAGCCAATACTAATAATGAATACGCTCTGTAAAAACAGCCCATATATTGCGATAAAAAAACGCCCACCTTGCGTGATTGGTGCAGGCTCTATTGCTTGCCCACTTAGCATGGATAATGCATTAAGCATTGACTCCATCAAAGAATGACCTTCAATAAAATAAAAGCCAATAATACCGGGTAACAGCCCAAGGAAAAAAACCAATAGCGACAAAAAATAAAAACGTAATACCCTGAATAAGAAATGTTCAATGCGGATAACTTCTTGCGAAAACTTTTCCATAAATAAGCTCACCATTCCCAATAAAAATAGGGCCTATTCGGCTGAACTGTTACACTCAATACCTGATACCCAACAAGATAGAAGAAAAAGGTTTAATCACTCATCGCTTTATGACGATCGTGTAAAATAAAAAATAATGGGTTCAATAAAACCTATGCTAAATATCAGCATAGGTTTATTTAAAAAATTAACGAACTACCAATACAGAGGTTTCTGCGTAACGAACAATACCCGCTGCGGTAGAGCCTAGGAGGTGTGTAGAAATATTCGGACGGCGTGAACCGATAACAATAATATCGGCGTTAATGTCTTTTGCAGTATTAATCACTTCATCACGAGGTGAGCCAAACGTTATGGTATAATTGACATCAGATAGTGGTAAATCAATCGTATCCATCAACATTTTCATATCTTCTTCTGCTTTAACGGTTGCACGGTCTTTTATTTCCATATAACCAAGTGCATACGCATTAATAATAGCAGAAGAGATTGGTAGCACATGGATCAAATGAATTTTCGCACCAGACTGTTTAGCTAAATTAACTGCATGGCGAACAGCTTTACTTGTCAGTTCATCCTCAGTTAAATCTATAGGAACCAGAATCGTTTTATACATAACCCCTCCTGATAGAAAAAAGAATTTAAGTTAACAACAAAATTATAATCAAATACGCAAGAATGTCTCTTAAACAACAAGATAAATGAGATCTCTCGCTACAAATTATTAACTATTATTCTCTTAACCATGGTGTAACGGTTAAACCAACCAACATTCCTTCGGGGCTAAGTAAGCGTGTAACCATTTGTCCCCAAGGTTCCATTCGCTCATTAACTAAAATGGAATAACCTTCATTAATAAAACATTGAGTGGCTTTTGATAAATTAGCGACTTCAAATTCTATCCAGCTTTGAGGAACAAGGTGCGTTTCCGGCCAATGATCAACACCAAAACAAGATTGTGCAGCTTGAGATAATGGCCATAACGCAAAGTGTTTAACGCCACTAAGCTGTTCTTCTTCGCTGGTGAAATAATCCTGATTACCTTCCATTGCCTTTAAAGGTAAACCTAAAGTTTTAACATAGAAAGCATAACTTACATTAGGCTCACGTGTTATCGGACCAAAACCTGCAACAAATAAAATTTCTGAAGCTTGATGCGAACTTAACATATTAATCCTATATAAGACTGGTATGGAATGGTTTATGAGCTGAGAAACAATGAACAGTATTTACGCAATGCTTAACATTTTCTCTACCATTTGTTGAGCATAAATCGCCTGCTCACCACTGACGTCAGGCTCGCTACCATGGCTCACCGCATCAATAAAATGGCGAATAGCCCCATCGAATCCACGTTGAACCAATATCGACTCCCAACTAGAAGGTTGTTTTTGTTTTATCCCCTCGTGACTTTCACTCATCCAATGATTCATGTTTGTCACTTGGTAGACCCCACCATCACAAATTGCTGCAACTTGCTCGCGTTGACTACCCGCTCGGCGATGCATTGATGTCGTCACTAAACATTCATTCACTTTCAGATGATGCTCTGCATAGCATAACGCTTGCTCCTCAGTTGCAATAATATTGCCTCCCAATAATTTTGCTTCGCTTCCCACGAGCCAGATAGCGGTATCTACAACGTGTAAATAATCATCTAGCATAGTAAAACGGACATTTTGAGGGCCTAGACTGTCACTACGATGTTTTTCCATACGTAATGAAGCAACTTGACTGAGGTGTTGTTTGAGTTCTTGATAAAAAGGTGAAAAGCGCCGATTAAACCCAACCATAAGCGAACGTTTCTGTTTATGTGCAAAGTCCACTAATTGCTCTGATTGGCAAAGTGTCTCAGCAAGCGGTTTATCAACATACACATGTACGCCGTATGATAACAAACTGTAAATAACTGAAAAATGGCTGGCGGTACTACTGTGTACAAAAACCGCATCACACTGCTGGGCCAGCTGTTTTATATCTGAATACAGTGGAATACGATAGTTATCACAGACGATTTTTGCTTTCCTTTGATTTGGTGAAAATGCCCCTATCAGTTGCCAATTATCTGTTTTACTCAGTATCGGTAAATAGGCTTTTTGCGCAATAGAGCCTAACCCTACGATACCAATGCGTAATGTTCTCATCAAAGATTGACCTCTGTGCTGACGGTGTAGGAAGGATACTGACAAGTATAACGAACAACTTATTTCGAGTACTAACTTGTTTTATAAAAATTTATTCAAATTATCCTTAAAAGAGCCAAAAATAACGCATTGAATTTTAATTATTTTTTATAAAAACGAATTTATAGGGGGTAAAATTCGCATAATAAGACATAAAAAAGGGTTGATTTATCAAATGAGAATGGTTATCTTTTACCTAACGAATACTTGAGTAAATTACTCAAGCTTTCGTAAACGACATTGCTCACATTGCTTCCAGTTTTAGCAGGCCAACTTCTCTGAGTTGGCCTTTTTTTTCATTAACACGTCGCCACAAACCCACTTTATTGACGATATTTATCTCAGGTGAAGCGCACTCGATAAACTCCAAGATTTCAAGTGCCCTACATAGCTTAAACGATGGGTCGGAACAAAGGTCGGCACATCCCCTGTTCGCATATGAAGGATATCCGCTGGCGTTATCCACGCTGAATTCCCTTCAAATAACGGAAGTCCTGCATATTTATAGGCATCAAGGACAAACTGCGAACAAAAGAAGCCGTTAGCTTGGTCTACATCGCTACCTAACTGTACCGTCGCTAACGTTCTCAAACAAAAATTACGGATCGTTTGACCAATAAAAGGTAATTCACAGACGCGCTTTGTCACCATCCAAGGCGCTATCATCACTATCCCTTTAAAGTTATATTTGCCCCCTTCATTTTGCATAGAAAATTCACGTAATTTATGGGCGTGAATAGAGGTTAACCCCTCTTGCCGCAACACCACCATATTATTTGAGTCCGAGATAGCTTGATCGAGCGTAATGATCCTCACGCCACTGCCGACAGATTCCGCTACTTCACCAGCCCCCAAATATATTGAGGCATGGCTCACCCCGCTAATACTAAAAAGACGGATACCCCATGAATTAATTCCCGTTGCGGAAGACAATAAAATATCGCCAGGTAACATATCAGCAGCGGAGAGCGCCTCTACAGATTCTTTAATCGGTATCGTATTGGCTTGTTGAATGCTAAATTTTAATCGGTTACTTTCTTCATCCGTTCTAAAGCCTGTCGAACATCCTGCCACTGAAATAACACAAAAACAAAAAATTAAATATTTAAAATAAGCCAACGGGAATACCTACTCTATTTCTATTTATACGCCAATTCAATGTAACCAAGTTCCATGACTTTTTCATCGGAAACGTCTCAATATTTTGTTTATTTGTAATTTTAGATAGTGACAATAATCACATATTGACCATTCTAATATGAAGATGAGGTAGCGGTCGTACTGGTTACAAGAAAAAGAGTAAGAAATGAGGTAGGAATATCATTTGGTGTTTTTAACCCTCTAGCAATGCCAGAGGGTCAACATTCACTCAATTAATTAGCTAATAATATATTCAGGATAGAATACCGTTGTTGAGTGGTAGTTTTTTTTCTCTGTCGCTTTATTATTTAATGCCGCAACTACAGGTTGATTTTGTAATTCAGCGGGCAGCTGTTCCGTCACATTTTCTTTTGCTACGACAGAAACTCGAATATTTTTCTTAGAACGACTTAACTTATAAGGCATTCCTAATAAGCGACGTGCTGCATTATTACTTACCATTATATCGACTCCTTAACTACAACATTTAAATTCAGCAATAAGCTGAATATCAAAAACATAGCCAGTGTTGACTGCATGGGTTATTTTAAATTTTACTCAAAATTCAAAAATAACCCTAATAGTATAGCATCGATAAAATATAAGTGAATGAAATTAAACTAATTAGTTTCACAAGGGAACTATCTGAGGTGGAATTTTTATAAGATATCAATATTATTAGCACTAAAATTTAAAAAGTATCAACCTGTATTTTCTTAGCGTTAAATTCTTATTTTCTTATGATAAACGCCTTCTTATTAAAATAAAAAGGCGTTTATCTTTTATAAATAGTGAAAATATTTAACTGGCACCACGTCTATTTTTGGCGTAAGTATCAAAAGCAACAGCTAAAATAATGATCAGTCCAGTAATAATTTGCTGATAATACGCTGAAACATTCATTAAAACTAAACCATTAATTAATATTCCCATAATGATTGAGCCAATAATGGTTCCTCCGATACGACCATATCCCCCCATTAATGATGTACCACCAATCACAACAGAGGCGATCACGCGCAGTTCAAATGTCATCCCCGCTACCGCTTCAGCACTCCCTAAACGTGCACTCAGCACAAACCCAGCCAGCCCAGCTAAACAGCCAATCACCACATACACACTGACAAGAACACGTTTAACGTTCACCCCTGCTAACCGAGCTGCTTCTTGATTACTGCCAACTGCGTAAACAAAACGCCCCCAGCGGCTTTTATGCAGCGCTAAATAGCCTATCAATGCCACAATCGCAAAGATCCAAATAGGCACCGAGATCCCCAGTAGCTCCCCACGCCCCCACCAACGATAGCCAGCATCAAAACCTGAGATTGGTGCACCATCATTAATCACTAATGTCAGCCCACGCCAAATTGTCATGCCACCTAATGTGACGATAAATGGTGGAATATTCAGCCGCGTGATCCCAAGACCATGTAAAAACCCAATCCCTGTGCCTACCGCTAAGCAGATAGCTAATCCAACTAACCAGCTCATCCCTCCCCAAGCATTAGGATCTAAGCCGACTAAATTATCACCTTTAATCACAAACGCCGCTGTCATCGCGCAAACCGCCAGTATTGAGCCAACAGACAAATCAATACCAGCGGTTAAAATCACCAACGTCATCCCCACGGCCATAATTCCATAGATAGACACTTCGGTTAAAATATTAGTGATATTGCGTTCAGTCAGAAAATTACTGTTTTGGATTTGAAAAAATAGCACCAACAGCACCATAAAAATCAAGACACCAAAGCGCTCAAAAAAAGCGATGAAATCTATTTTTTTACGGCCGACCGCCGTAGAAGATTGTTGTTGTAACATGTAAACCTCTCATACGACCATTTCTGCTGGTGAGTTTTGATGGCAAATAGCCATCATCATCATTAACTTCTCTTCTGTTGCATCATCACCTTTAATCTCCCCCGTTAAGCGGCCCTCGCTCAACGTGATGATCCGGTCTGAAATCGCCATGACTTCAGGTAAATCAGAAGAAATAACAATAACCGCAACGCCTTTTTTCGCCATCTCAAAAATAACCTGATGAACTTCCGATTTGGTTCCAACATCAATACCCCGGGTTGGCTCATCAACAATTAATACTTTTGGCGACATGGCCATACACCGTGCAAGAATGACTTTTTGTTGGTTACCACCAGACAATTTACGCACTTCTTGCTCACTGCTGGCCATTTTGATTTGTAGTGCTTGTTTGTAGCTTTCTATCAAGGCGTTTTCTTTATTGCTATCCACCATCCACCCCATTTTAAGTAGATGTGATAACGCTGAAAGTGATAGGTTGTAGCGAATGGATAATCCCAGCGCGGCGCCTTCTTTTTTACGATCTTCTGGAACGAGTGCAATCCCCTTATCCAGTGCATTCATTGGGGTCGTTGGTTGATAAGGCTCACCATCAAGGATAAACTCACCCGTGGTATATTTATCTGCGCCGAATAAACAGCGTGCCACCTCAGTCCTTCCCGCCCCCATAAGGCCCGCAATACCCAGTATTTCGCCTTCATGAACATCAAAACTAATATCGTGAAGCGCGATACCATGAGGATCTAAAGGTGGCTTAGCTTTCGATAAATGTTTCACCGATAGGCGAATCGGTTTGTCTCGATGATATGTTTCGCTGGCCGGCCTACGTTCAAAAATCACATTCCGCCCAACCATCATACGTATGATCTCTTGTACTGAGGTCTCAGCCACATTCCCCGATCCGGTGTATCTGCCGTCTTGAAATACCGTGAATTTGTCACATATCTGAAAAACTTCATGTAAGCGATGTGTCACGTAAATGACGCTCACCCCACGGTTTTTCAATTCCCTAACAACACGATGCAGACTTTCTACTTCAGTATCGCTTAGAGCCGCTGAAGGCTCATCCATCACAATTAATTTAGCATTGAGCGTCAGTGCACGTGCAATTTCAATCATTTGCTGCTGGGCAACACTTAACCGTGCCACTTGGGTCGTTGGCAAAATTGCCAATTGAAGATAATCAAGGATCGCTTTGGCTTCCTGATTAAGGACTTTTTCATTAACCATCCAACGCATTTTTAGCGCTTCACGCCCTAAAAACATGTTTTCCGCTACCGTCATATTCGGTAGCAAATTAAATTCTTGATAGATAGTAATAATCCCTTTTTGTTGGCGAACAATCGGGGTATCTGTTATGGAAAGCAATTCACCGTTAAACCAAATATCACCACTGGTTTGCGGTTGAGCGCCTGCAAGTGCCTTTAAGAAAGTGGATTTACCCGCACCATTTTCCCCCAATAACGCATGCACTTCCCCTGGCATCACTGTCATTTGGGCTTGACTTAGCGCCCAGATCCCTGAAAAGCTTTTGGCAAGATTTGTAATTTTAAGTAGTGGCTCTGACATAAAAACTCCTTTTCAGGAAAACAGGGCTCACCGAGCCCTGAATAGCACTGTAAATGACTATTTCAATTCACCAATACGTTCCGCTTGATCAAGGTTATCTTTGCTAATAATTGTGGGAGGGTAATCCGCGCCTGTGATCGCTTTTTTGTCACGAATATTATCGACCAATTGCCCCATCGCCATTTTTACTGCGTAGCCTGCGCGCTGATCAGCCGTTACAGCCATCCAACCTTCCTTAATACGACTAAGTGCTTCAGGACTTGCATCAAAACCTGTCACTAAAATGTCGCCCGGTTTATAACCTTGTGCGCTCAGCGCTTCAATCGCACCAAGGGCCATATCATCGTTAGCAGATAAGATCACATCCGGTTTTTTCGCGAGTGAAGGCAATAAACTTTCGGTGATGCGCATCCCTTCCGCTCGCATCCAGTTACCATTTTGGTCAGCGACTAAGCGGTATTTACTCCCCCCTTCTTTTAAGCTATCGCGGATCCCTTTCGTACGTTCAATATTTGATGAGGAGCCAGGTTGCCCTGTAATTAAGATCAGATCGGCGCCATTTGGAAACTGCTTTTTGACATATTCCGCAATGGCGTAACCGCCTTTGTAATTATTAGCCCCAAAATGCGGCACTGGTTGTTGTGCATTAATGGTTCTATCAAGAGTCACCACCGGTAAGCCAGCGCTTTGAATTTCAACCACCGCATCGGCAATGGCATTGACATCATTAGGTGACACAATAAAGCCCTGTGCACCTCGTGTGATCGCATTTTCAATATCAGCAACCTGCTTAGGTGAGCTACCTTGCCCATCTAAGACTTGAATATTGACTCCTAACTCTTTAGCGGTTTTCACCGCCGATTTCTGCATATGCACTTCAAACGGGCTGGCCAATGTTGGCGGACTAAAGACAATTTGTTCATTTTCAGCCATCACACTCGGTGTTAAACCCAATACAGCAACCAGCGCGGTTAATTTCATGATATTTTTCATTTTGCCCTTCCCACTGATTATGAATACATGTTGTGTTTTGATGTCACCAATATTTAACATGGCGATAACATAGATATACATTAATGAAACATATATTCCAATTTTTATTATATGAAAATTTTGTTTTTGTTGTGTTGATAACGAAATTAAGTGGAAAGTCAGAAAATTATGTTACAAAGATCACAGATTTCTCTCATTCTATCCCCTGATTAAGGGGACTTCGGCGCCTTTTTTACCCCTTGAGATCTTGGTGATTTCTTTCGTAAAGAAATGAAATATTCATTCTATTTTATTAACCGATGGGATTATCTCTAAGCGAATTGCTATTAATGAATAAATCAAGAAATTCAAGTGTTCAGAATGAACAATTGACTGATTATTTGGCTAAATTAAGATTAACTATAAAATAATTTGCTTATCATTTTTATTTTTTTCTTTATTATCTAATACTGCTAATAAAATGAAGATATTAGCAATAAACTAATCAATTAAAAGGATTTATATGCTAGCTTTGACAATTTGCATTTGCCAAAATCGTCATGAAGTGATGATACCGACAACACAATTAAATAAAGAAAATGATACTCATTCATCTCATTTATTAGGTCTTAATGACCTTAATAATAACCCAAATACACTGTTTGATTTTTGGCAATCGTTGATAGATAACCTTGTTATCTCACGGTTATTTGATACACAGATTAATAATCATGCGCTGATTAAAAAAATGACCGATGAACAAGGGGTGTATAATAAGTTATTGTCTGAATACAAAGAAAAACTAGGGAAAGTTTTTTACTATAATACAAATAATTATCCAAGTGATATCCAAGGGGATCTTAAGGGGAATGTATTTTATGCTCAACATAGCATTATCCCAGCCATTAATCGAATTGATGATGATATACAACCTCATCTCGTTTCAGGCCGTAAAACATTGGTGATATTTAAGCCTCATGAAAAAATCAAAGAAAATGAGCAATTAAATATTAAGGTCTATAATGAGGATAATGAAAAGATATATTCAACCTACCTACTTCCCCCATCAAAACTGCCTAAAATTGCAGGCACTGAGCAACGGTTTACCCGCTTAACACCTGACGATTTTACTATTCCTAAATCGTTTGATTTTACTATCAATGCATCAAAAAAGATTAAAGAATTGACTGAGAGCACAAACTACCTCAATCAACTTATGACCGAAAATGACATTATTAGAGTCGATATTGACGCTGAAAATTTATCTATTAACTTAGATAGTTTAAAAAAACGCCCGAATAAAAAACTCATATTGAATTTAGCGGATAATATCGATGCAAATATTAAATATAGAAATAATTCAATACCTCTCTCTGCACAGCAATCTTTTGTTATGATAAGCGATGAAACAGGTCGTTGGTTTACTCGTGACGAATCTAGATTGTCTTTTCACTATCAACAAGCGTTAAATATTGATAAATACAAAACCCCCGAAACCTTTGATGTGGAGTTTACGACAAATGATGATATTAATCATATCTCTAAGAACCCCAAATTATTCCAAGATATCATTAAAAAAAATGACACTATTAAAATAGCAACCAGAGATTACCATTGGGCGAAAGATTTTATTATTCCCAATAGTAAACAATATGCCAATAAAAAAATACTTTTCACTTCTCAAGCTTATTTTAATAGTGATATTACCTATGGCGATAATGAAGTTAGAATTACTACGGGTGAAACTAAGCTTTTTATTAGTGATGATGAAGGTGTATGGTCAATTTACTCTCCGGATACCCAAAGTACGGTTAACTATGCCTTGCCTCAATCATTTGATATCAAGATAAATAAAAACAAGGAATTGCAAAAAATATCAAAAGATATTTGCTATTTTAACGAAGTTATCAATAACAATGATAACATCCATATCGCAACGCGTAATGCTAATTGGGCCCGTCATTTTACATTAGAAACTCATCCCAATTTTAAAAATAAAAAAATTTATTTTTCATCAGAGGCTGACTATGACAGTCATGTTTTCTATGGAGACCAAAAAATAACGATAAAAAAAGGTGATAGCCAATTATTTGTTTGTGATGAATTTGGTTTTTGGCGTACATATGAAGGTGAGCCTTTAATTAATGATGACAGTGATGAAATCAGGTATATCGAAAATGGCTGGTCTGTTGCTATTCCTGCTGAATACATTAAGCCCAAAATAAGGTTGGAATTCGATTATCATGGAAAACAAGGTACGCTATCTGATATTTATGTCGGAGCCCCAACAGAACTTCTGCTCCATACTATCGATATCGGCATGTTGACTCCCTATAGAGGAGAATTAGCATTTCAAAAAAATGCTGAATTACAACGCCAATATTTCCAACAAATCCCTATTAATCGTTTAATCGTCTCTCACTACGCTCCAATCCACTTAAAAGAGATTGTTCTTCCTTCAGGAAAACATTTAACTCATCGTTCAGATGATGATGGAGGTGGGCATAATGGGGATATGCGAGAGCAAATTTCTAAAGATCTTATTTCAGATGGCATTAATTTAGCCAATTACGGCGTTCATTCATCGGCGACAAAAGAAAATAATTACTTACCTACCGCACAAATTACGATACATAATTCCCGTGGTATATATAAAAATGGTTTACAAGAGCACGGTTGGTCAGGAGGAGCAGGAAAAGCCACATTATACAACACCGTAGATAATGAATTTAGTCATGAACTGGGTCATAATTATAAGATTGGTCATTACTTTAAGGGATTTAAAGGCGGTGTTCATGCAACCCCCGATAAACCTAATTCGACATGGGGATGGGATGCTGACAACAACTTTTTTATTCCTAACTTTGAAAAAAAGAAAACAAATAAGTACACGGTTTTAGATGCGCGTGATCCTAATGCAGAAAAAGCAGAACCCTATATGCAACATGCAATGCTAAAAGATGCTATGTCTGGTGGTGAGCTATACGATAAAGCGTACAATGCGTACACATTACATACCCCAACAACGGCTCAAGCTATTCAACATTTTTTCGAGAACTCTGCAATATTTAGCAAAACATCGTCAACAGGTTATCAAAAGTGGGATCCCAATACACAAACAATGCAAGAGTACCTACCTCCTCATACAAAAAATATTTCTTTTGTGGATGTACCAATAGTAGATAATCAAGATGTTACGGAGACAACTTTATCAGCGCTACTTAATAAAAATGACCATATAAAAATAGAGAGTTATAATTCTCACTACCCACCCAATATTTATCTACCTCAAGCGGATCACAGCAATAAAAATAAAGTGATTGAGATAGATTGCACTTCTCAATGGAGTATTAAACTACATGTTAATGGTAATAAGCAGATAATCAGCCATAATACAAAAGTGTATTATATTTCAAATGGAGATTCATGGGAGCCGTCCTCTGAATTAACCTTCATTCAAAAACCCGTAAAGCAAGGCGTTCCGGTTGTCACTTTAGTCGGTTTTTATGACCCACAAAATCAATTAAAAAGCTATATCTACCCTGCGTTAGAAGGCTCTTATGGGATGGTATACAACAACGATACTATCGATACGACTAAACCATATCTTGCAGTGACGCTACGTAATGGTGAGGTAAAACAATATCAACTTGATCAACACCGATTTATTAGCCAGTTAATGAATAAGTTCCACATTAATATTGAACGTCGCTTAGAGCCAGTAAAAGCAGAGTTATATGTTAAAGGGCAACGAGTCTCATCACAGCATATTGAACTAACTGATCAACCTCTTCCTACCACCATCAATGGTATTATTCAAAGTTAACTCTTGTGTACGCCTACTACAATACGTATAGGCGTCGTTTCATCGTCGCCATTAGCAATAATGGCGCTTTTAGCTGATATCACCACATTTAAATTGCGCTTCCTATAGAGCTATGTTATTCCCATTATTTCTTATTGATGCTTTTCGAGGCCGTTATGCTAAAGATCCTAGGTCGTACCACATCAATCAATGTTCGCAAAGTCCTGTGGGCTGCACAAGAAGCTCAACTTCCCTTCATTCATGAGCCACAATGGGGAGATGAGTTAAGCCTAAAATCTGCTGATTATCTTAAGCTTAATCCTAATGGGCTCGTCCCCGTATTAATCCACGAAAATGGTATTTTGTGGGAAAGTAATACAATTTGCCGCTATATTGCCACCAAAGCACAACGCTTTGATCTACTACCTGAAAGCCCAGAAGAAAAAGCAGACGTTGAAAAATGGATGGATTGGCAAGCAACTGAACTAAACAGCGCATGGCGTGCTGCTTTTATGGCACTTGTTCGGAAAAGTGATAGTTTTATTCAGTACCCTGAATTGATAGCTAAAAGTACTGATGAGTGGAACAGTAAAATGCTGCTGCTTGAAGCAGAGCTTGAAAAAAATGGTAATTTTATTAATGGAAAACAATTTACGGTAGCTGATATTACTCTAGCACTCTCTATACATCGCTGGTTGCTTACACCGATTATTAGGCCAAACACCCCTGCTATTTCACAATATTATCAGCAAGTATTAACGCGTCCTGCCGCTAAATTATATTTAGACCCCAATATCCCTTAATTTCAATAACCGATAATTAGTAAAGTAGAGTGTGCTAAATAAATTAGCACACTCCATTAATTATTTGACTAATTTACAAGTACGGCCTTTATCATCAGTAATGCGATTGTTAACAACATCATCTTCAGAAATTGTGGCTAAATTAAACTCATTCTTCCCATGAGACCACAACTGCATGTTTTCGCCAACATAACGAGCGCCATTTGCTGCTGGAGCGCTTTTTAACACGATAAGTTCATCGCTATAAAGCATCACAGCGGTATTTTCATCAGGGAATGAAACCCTAATTTTTTGATCTTCACACTTATAAGTGTCCGTTTTTGCCGCAAAAGCAGATGACGCTGTTAATGCAGAAACAAGTGCTATAGCCGAAACTGAAATAACTTTACGCATTTTTTCTCCTTAAATCGCTTTGAGAGGTTCTTACCTCTCGGCGATATCATGACAAATCTCATTTTTTGATACATAAGATTCATCCGTAATTATTCTTTTTTTGTCATTTCATTTTATTTTTTTAATTTATCTAAGAGTTTCTACTTGTTATTTTAATAGCTTAAATAATCTATTGCCCTAAAAAAATAGTTGTTATAGAAGTATTCTTAGCTATAAAAAATATAATGGAGAAACGGATATGAAAACAATTGGTTTAATCGGGGGAATGAGTTGGGAATCAACTTTGCTTTACTACCGGCAGATTAATGAAGGCATCAAGCAACAGCTTGGCGGTCTTCATTCAGCAAAAATCGCTTTATATAGTGTCGATTTCGCTGAAATAGAACATATGCAATCGGCAGGGCAATGGGAGCTTGCGGGTCAATACCTTGCGCAGGCAGGAAAAAACGTAGAGCAAGCAGGTGCTGACTTTGTTGTACTTTGTACTAATACAATGCACAAAGTTGCCGAGCAAATTGAGAATAACATTAATATTCCTTTACTGCATATTGCTGATGCGACTGGCGAACGCATTATCAATTCAGGCATTAGAAAAATCGGTTTATTAGGTACGGCTTTTACGATGGAGCAACCTTTTTATAAAGATCGTCTTCATGAAAAATACAATTTATCTGTGCTCACACCTAACGACCAAGATAGAAAAATTGTTCATGACATCATTTATCAAGAGCTGTGCCTAGGAAAAATCACTACCGGATCTAAAAAGCAATATCAACGAATTATGGCATCACTGGTTGAAAATGGCGCGGAAGGGATCATTTTGGGTTGCACAGAGATCACGCTATTGGTAGATCAAAATGATACATCGGTACCTATTTTTGATACAACGGCTTTACATGCTCAAAAAGCTGTTGATTTTGCTTTAAGCGAATAATAAATATTCATTTCCTTGAAAATAGCACCTTACTATTATTAGCTCAAAATAGAGTAAGGTGATCTTATGAGGTTAAATACTTTATTGATAATAGACCTTCTATTTTTGAAACAGATAAAGTGGGATAGATTTATCGTTTTTACTTTTAATTGTATTTACCTCATTTTTCGTCATTTCTTACCATGCACTAAGTGGATTTACTTAACTTTTCTTATGTTAAGAAAAATTATTTATCCAGTGATATTAGTTTTAATATCTATAACTGTACAAATCTGACATTTTTTAGATTCATTTATCGCCAAATTCACTATTAGATAAATATAAAATTTCCATATGATTATTTTGACTTTATGAAATACACTTTTTTAGCAGAATAATACTATTGAATTAATCATATTATTTCTGATAATAGCCTTACATTTTACGCTATGGATAATTGACTCATGAAGCAACCAAACTTTAGAGGAATCGCTTTAGGCAACTATATTAGAAAACTACGTACATCCCGAGGTATCTCTACGGAAGCCATGGCTGCTGCATTAAAAATATCAGAACGAAACTATATTCAATATGAAGAAGGAAGCGTCTCTATTTATGTGGAACACCTAATGATTGTTTCTAGTATACTGGATGTGGATATTAAACATTTGCTTGAAGTTTTTGAAAAACCAGGAAAACCAACTTGGATATAGATATTGACTGTCCTTCCTTCCCCCCTGAATATACAGCAGGGCTAAACGCCCTACTGTTTCCAATGTTATTTAATTTTTTGTTATTCTTAGTATTATTCTAATGATCATTTTATGATAAAGACTAGCTAGTAAATTTAATAATTAATAGTTTTAGATGAATAATAAAATTTAACAATATGAGTTAAATAAGTTAACAAGCATGCGCTTTACAAAAAAAACAGTAATAATCGCTCAATATTAATGTGTTATTGCTACTTTTATTAGCAACTATGCCATCGTATTTTTTAATATCTAATTGATAAAGCAATGCATTATCAAAATATCAACGAGATATACTGTGAATTTCTAGCTGTTTTTTAATGCGTTAATAATTTTTCACTGCCCTAAAATTTATTCTAATCCAATCGCAACATCAAAGCTAAACCACTTTATGGTGGCAGCCAATATTTTTGATTTCTTACCGACACACGATGTCAAAAACCCTATGCTTGACTGATAAACGCCATAGCAGCATCAGCCAATGAAAAATCTACTTTTTATTCACTAATCACCATTGAATACACTTTTGATGACATTTAATCTTTATTTATTTAATATATAACTTAAGTTGATTTTTTATCTGGGGTATTGGGTGAGTAAATTACATAAATACTGCACAAGTCGGTATTCATTAGCCATTGTATTTTTCCTGATTTGGATGTTGATCCTTCCTAGTATGACGTTTGCCTCGATACTTGTGTTTAAATATCGAGTGCTAGATGTAAATCATGCCTATTCACTTATGTTAGTCGTTTTATTTGTCAGGATTTTTTTATCCATTATTGTGATTCTATTTTTATCTTGCATGACATGGATAAAACCATCGATATGGCGGGTTATCGCTTTATCTGTTGTGTTAATGCAATTTGTTTTATGGCTAGATTCATACATACCTTGGCTAACTAATCTCCGTCACTAATGCCGCCATTATCGCATGCCAACCGATATAATTTATTGATATATAAGTACCTCTATCACTATGAAAGCCACGCTTTTTAGAGGTTGTAATGCGCGTTGCTACGATACCTAAAGATTCTAGGATTTAACAGATTTGAGTTTGATCTTTTGACTATAACTTATGATTTTTCATTATGTTATGAACACCACAATAATTGAGTTATCTTCCATTACTAAAGCTCCTCATTTATTAAAATGGATCAATTTTGACTTACCTGTATCGAAAGACCTCGTCCATCTGCTATTATGGCTGGCTTAGCAATTTCCTTACCGAGGATTGCCTTAAGTTTTTTGTTAGTGAGTTTATTGCCCGCATCCATAAAGCGCCTTATTTCTTATACAAAAGATACAGCAAGATGATAGGCCATGAGGACAATTAAAAACAAAAAACTTAAAATTCATTGAATTAAACAATAATCAGCAACGATACAGAACAGTAGAAAATGAACGCACAGAAAGAACAATATAACTTTAACAAGCTACAAAAAAAATTGCGCCGCGATGTAGGGCAAGCCATTGCCGACTTCAACATGATTGAAGATGGCGATCGGATTATGGTCTGCCTATCTGGTGGTAAAGACAGTTATACCCTACTTTCTATTTTGCAAAGCTTGCAAAAAAGTGCACCGATCTCTTTCTCGTTGGTTGCTGTCAACTTAGATCAAAAACAACCCGGTTTCCCCGAGCATATTCTCCCCGAATACCTTGAAAACCTCGGAATCGAGTACAAGATTGTTGAAGAGAATACCTATGGGATTGTAAAAGAGAAAATCCCAGAAGGGAAAACAACATGCTCACTATGCTCCCGTTTACGTAGAGGCATTTTATATCGTACCGCAACAGAATTAGGCGCAACTAAAATCGCACTAGGCCACCATCGCGACGATATCTTACAAACTCTTTTTCTAAATATGTTTTACGGTGGAAAACTAAAAGGTATGCCACCTAAATTAATGAGCGATGACGGTAAACATATTGTGATCCGCCCTTTAGCTTATTGCCGAGAAAAAGATATTGAGCGTTACGCCCAAGCAAAAGAATTTCCAATTATTCCGTGTAATCTTTGTGGCTCACAACCTAATTTACAGCGTCAAGTAATTAAAGATCTGCTACGTGATTGGGATAAACGCTACCCAGGTCGTATTGAAACAATGTTCAGAGCCACTCAAAATGTCGTTCCCTCTCACTTATGTGATACTGAGTTGTTTGATTTTAAAAATGTCGCTCATGGCGATACCGTCATCAATGGTGGCGATTTAGCATTTGATCGAGAAGAAATCCCCACACAACACCAAGTTGATGATGACGATAGACCTGAATTTACTGCGGAACGCCTGAATGTTATTGAGGTGAAATAACGCCATTGCCACCTTCACTTTGTATGAAGGTGGCAAGATGCTTATTTGTATCATGTTGCGACACCTGAATGTCGCTACCCCAACAAATATCCGTTTGGCATTCTCCACAATGTGAATGGATTGAAGGTAAATTTAGAATAAAAAAAAGCCGATGCAATATACATCGGCATTACAGTGGTCAATTATTCTGTACAAGAACTCAATATGAGAAAAACTACAATTATGGAGCACAACGTTCATCGCTCAACGTTGCATTCACCTGCGGAATTAATAGTGCCCCAAATCAACGTACCTTTTATTGATTTATCTCAAACAAGGGTGGGTTAACACAGATAACTTTCTTTTTAAAGCCAACGGCTTTTTCTCAACCACCAAAAAACAGTACCAATTAATACCGCCAATAAGAGACAAAATACGCTGAATGCAAACCTAAATTCACTGCCAGGAATACCTGCTAAATTGACCCCAAATAACCCTGTTAAAAAAGTTGTTGGTAAAAAAATCATCGCAAGTAGTGACATCGTATAAATACGACGGTTCATCATTTCGGTCATCATATTGGTGATTTCATCAGACATAATTGCTGTACGCGAAACAAAACCATCCAAATCCTCAATACAACGCCCTAAACGATCGGAAATTTCCTGCAACCGCCGCCTATCGGTATCATCAATCCATAATAGCTTTTCTGTCGCCAAACGCGCCAACATATCCCGCTGTGGTGCCATATAGCGACGTATCACAATAATTTGTTTGCGTAATAACGCAAGTTCACCGCGCTCAGGGATTTCACCATTCAAAATGGTATCTTCCATCCCAATTAAACGTTCATGTAAAGTATCGGTAAAGTCGCTGATTTCATCAGTAATCGCATCCGCAACTTCCACCAGCCAATCTCCGGTACTTTGCGCACCAACCCCTTCTTGTAAGTCAATAATAACTGAATCGAGCGAATTTACTTTTCTATGGCGACTTGAAATAATCAATCGACTGTTAATAAAGACACGGAAAGCGACTAGCTGTTCAGGGCGCTGGCCTGCATTAGTGTTCAACGTTTGCAATGTTAATAAAATGCCATCGCCAACTCTCAAAATTCGCCAACGACCTGCATGGCCACAAAGCGCGGCTTTAACTTGTTCGCTAAACAGCTCTGAGTTTTGGATCCATTGCTCACTTTCTCGATTTTTATAATCATAATGTAGCCAAAAAGGAGATTGTTGAGTGGCACTCGCGTTAACATCAAGGGGAATAAACCCACCCTCTCCATTTAATTGGAATGCATGTACAGGGTTTGAACTCTGAAATAATGAGCCATAAATCAACGCCATGCCGTTATCTCCTTCCTTTTTAGCCAGTTATCGTTATAGCATAGAGGGAATGTGCCGGAAATATCAAGGTGAAAAATAGCGTTGGCCCAATTCACGGTTTTATCGTATCGATAATATAAGAAATATCTTAGATTAGATTGAATATATAGGTAACATAAAATATAGGTTGAATAACGCCTATTTTTGCTTATTAGCTTATCTCAAATAAGCCCTACCAAAGCTTGAAATATCAGTATGGTACTGTTAAATCTCATTTAGAATATTTATTATTCTCCATATTTTCACCATGCCTGCTTATTATCTATTCATCATGGTAGTCATAACAAAATTCGCAAGTCCCCACTATCCAGCCTAACGCCTATATTAATATGACACATCAAAGCGAGTATATTCTCTTCGCTTATTCGACGTAATATATAAAATTTTGTTTAATTAACAGACAGCTACCAGATAATACGTAAGAATAATGCGTTAAAATGAAAGTATAGTCAGTAGAAGCGAACGATTTGTTTTGCAACCGCCATTTTTGCTAAATACCAACATTACTTTGCCACAAAAGAACAATAAATTAACATCGGACTACATTAGTATTCACTTTGTAGTGTTTATTCCTTTTTTGGTCCTCCTTCTGTCTCTCCAGCGGAAGGAGCTTTTTCTTTTTTACACCAAAAAAACAGCCCATATAAAAATATATAGGCTGCGTATGGCGTTAGTGTTCAATAATATAAAAACTATGGCTGTATGCCACATCTTCAGGGTTTTCTATTGGATACCCTTTTAACCATGGCTTAATCAAACGCCCATTCGTATACTGATATATTGGGGCAATCGGTGCTTCTTGAGCGATTATTTCTTCCGCTTGATTATAATAACGGTTACGCAACTCTTCGTTTGTCTCAATACTCGCCGAAGCCATCACCTCATCATATCTTTTGCTATTAAATTTGGGGATATTGCCACTGTGTTGAGCGGTTAATAACGATAAGAAGGTAGAGGGTTCATTAAAATCACCTATCCAAGATGCCCTAATGACGTCAAAGTTCCCCGTATTGCGGCTGTCAATATAGGTTTTCCATTCTTGGTTGACTAGCTTAACTTCAGCCCCCAATTTTTTCTTCCACATTGAAGCCACAGCAATAGCAATTTTTTGGTGATTTTCCGAACTATTATACAGAAGAACCAATCTTAACGGGTTATTAGGCCCATAGCCTGCTGAATGCAATAGCGCTTTTGCCTTTTCATCTAACTCTTTTTGGGAAGCATTATCATACATCCCTTTTTGCGGTTTGAATCCGGCTGTCACGTCTGGCGTAAAACGATTTGCTGGCTTTTCCCCTGTACCTAATACTTTTTTAGCAATCAAATTACGATCAATCGTCATTGATAAGGCTTTACGCACACGAGCATCGTTAGTTGGCGCTCTTTGTGTATTAAATGCATAGTAATAAGTACCTAATTGGTCAGGTGTGAAAACCTCATTAGGAATATCTGCCAGTAATTTTTGATAACGTTGTTTAGGGAAAGATTCTGTAATATCCAAATCCCCCGCTAAATAGCGATTTGTTGCATTTGACTCTTGGTTGATAGGAACAAAAGTCACTTTTGTGATCACAGTATTTGCATGATCCCAGTAGAATGGATTTGGTGTTAACACAATTTTTTCATTAACCATTCTATCCGATAATATAAATGCACCATTACCCACTAAATTACCAACTTTAATCCAATCCGCACCATATTTTTCGACCGTCTTAGCATGAACAGGGAATAAGCTAAAGTTAGCCGTTAAGGATGGGAAATAAGGGATTGGCTTATCAAGCGTAATTTTAAGGGTTCGTTTGTCAATGGCTTCTACCCCCAGTTGGTCGGCAGGTAATTTCCCATCAATAATTTGTTGTGCATTATTAATACCAGCAAGGGCACCAAACCACGCAAACGGTGAGGTATTTTCAGGCATAACTAACCGACGCCAGCTATATACAAAATCGTCGGCTGTCACAGGGTCACCATTTGACCAACGCGCATCAGGACGTAGCTTAAACATCCACGTTTTATTATCCGTCGTGCTCCAACTTTGCGCAACGCCGGGGATAGGTTTCCCATGACTATCTTGATTAACCAACCCTTCGAATAAATCACGCATAACCTGAGCTTCAGTCAGCCCAACAGACTTTATCGGATCTAAGGATGCCGGTTCATCTTTTAGATGACGGGTCACCTCTTGCTTTTCTGCCAGTACTGTACCAGCAGGAATAACAGCCGAAACAGCAGGAGCAGCGGTAAACATCGCTGTAAAAATAATAGCTAAAGATGAAAGTGAGCGTTTATGCATTTTGGGATTCTGTCGTATTAGCAAATAAGGTTAACTGACAATTTCGTGCTACGAGACCGAAAAATCAGCTAAGCAAATATAAAAGATATTCTACATATTATGACTAATAAAATATCTTAGCTAGAGGTTGATGGCTTCACAAAACGACCAAGAACCCTTTAGGCATCATATTCTTTCATTGTTTAAAAATCTATATACTCTACTCTAATCTGTTTCCGATGACAGACTCTTTTCTCACCACTTTAACCCTTTCTAGGTATTGTGCTTTCCCCATGGAAAATCACTTGATTTAAAATAATGAGATAAGCACTTAATTAGCAATCAAAGCAAATTGGTTGTGTTATGTTGCTATTGAATTCATCTAGTGCTAGCTTGGTCGCTAGCAAGCTCATCAATAATAATATTCGTAGTTTCACAAACTTGCTCATATATGGGAGAAAATAATATGTCACAGTCCGTCAAGTTAAAAGGTAATGAAGTCACCGTTGATGGTGTATTTTTACAGCCTGGCCATCAAGCAAAAGCATTTACCTTAGTGACTAAAGACCTTTCTGAAGCAACATTGGAAAGTTACAAAGGTAAACGTAAAGTTCTGAACATCTTCCCAAGTGTTGATACTGGCGTTTGTGCTGCATCTGTACGCAAATTTAACCAACTCGCCAATGACCTCAACAATACTGTTGTCCTGTGTATTTCTGCTGACTTGCCTTTTGCACAAGCACGTTTTTGTGGCGCAGAAGGTTTAGACAACGTTGTCACTCTTTCTACTTTCCGTCACCCTGAGTTTGCCAAAAACTATGGCGTTGCGATGACGAGTGGCCCACTAAAAGGGTTAACAGCACGTTCTGTTGTCGTATTAGACGAGAATGATAAAGTGATTTATAGCCAGTTAGTTCCAGAGATCACTGAAGAACCTGATTATGACAAAGCACTTGCTGCATTGAAGTAATCCTCAATAGCAGCCAGCCTAAAAACTGGCTGCTTATTCCCATCAACTATTCCACATAGAGCCAATTCAGTGGCTTGCCCTGCTTAGCATTCACTAAACTCGCAAACAGTTTATTTTCGCTCATCATATTGACTAACGAGTGAGAACAACAACTGAGGATTTTCATTGCCTGCTCTTTATTTGCGGGGCATGAGGATGTGAGGATATCAATAATAAGATCACGGGGTTTATTGCCATTTTTAACAAGGGCTTCCCATGTGAAACGATGGCGTTTTTCTAAATAGCGGGCTGCCGCTCTATTCATCAAATATAACTCAGCAGCCGAGGCCGCTGACTCAAACATATCATTTTTATAATGACGTTGATTGAGATACTCACGTAGTTTTGTATTCACAATAAAGTTAAGAGCGAATTGATCCATAGCAACTCCTTGCAGGCACACGGGCGGCCTTGCGATATCGGTTATCATCAATCAAAATACAGCTTTAACGTTTTTCAAATGAATATCCAGTTATTCTCAGTATAGTTTGCTTTTTGTGCTAAAAGATACCCGCAGTGATGAAATCATCGCCAACGATCACATTTCTCATCAAAAAAAGTTATTCTTGCTCTTTTTTCTGGCTCAATCCATATTCGCGTAACTTATTCGCAATCGCGGTATGGGAAACGTCAAGGCGTTTTGCCAACTTCCGTGTACTTGGATAATCACGATATAAACGTGCGAGTACCGATGCCTCATAACGTTTTGTTATTTCATCTAACGAACCATTTAAAGAGTCAACAGCCACCGTTGGTAAATTGTCTATTTCTGGCAAATCAATATCATGTGAATTCAGGACATCCCCTTCTAATTGAGTTAAGCCTTGATAAATGGCATTTCGTAACTGCCTTACATTGCCAGGCCAATAATAGCGGCTTAGATAATCAACTAAGGAAGGTGCTAATCGAGGTTTAGGGATATTTAACTCTTTAGAAAAATTCGCGACAAAAACTTCGGTTAGCGGCAAGATATCTTCTTGTCTTTCACGTAAAGGAGGAATAGTTAAGCTCAAAACATTTAAGCGATAATATAAATCTTCCCTAAATTTTTTCTGTGCAACGAGCTCTGGCAGGTTCTTTTGTGTGGCACAAATGACCCGCACATCCACTTTCACTTCTCGCTCTTCACCGACGCGCCTAAATGTTCCATCATTCAGAAAACGCAATAGTTTTATCTGCATTTGCGGTGACATTTCCGCAATTTCATCCAATAATACCGTGCCACCGTTTGCCTGTTCAAAGAACCCTTTTTTCCCATCTAAGGCATTCGGATATGCCCCTGCTGCATAACCAAACAATTCACTTTCGACCACATCATCAGGCATTGAAGCACAATTCAGCCCTAAAAATGGCGCACTACCGCGTGCACTATGCAAATGACACGCTTTGGCTAGCATATCTTTACCTGTTCCCGTTTCCCCAACTAACAATAAAGGCTCATCTAACATTGCGATACGTTTAGCACGTTCGACAACATGTGACATGGCGGGGCTACTGGCAACGATAAGGTCAAAACCATCCACATCTGCACCCACAATTTGCTTGCGCTGTTTTTCTAATATCGCTATTGATTTTAGTAATAAAACAGCACCAGTACAGTGTGACTTGCCATTTTCATCCGCTAAGATGATTGGCGTGACTTGCATTAAATAGTCATTTCCTTTTACGGTTACTCTTTCCGTATAAGCTTCAGGCTCTTCTCGCTCAAACCAACGTTGTAAACCATGGTTACTAACCAGTTGCGAGAAAGTCTTTTGTTTTATCTTGGTTTCATCCACGCCAAAAATTTGTAATGACATTGGGTTAACCAATTCAATGTTTAGTTTATTATCGATGGATAAAACTGGTTCAGGGAATGAGTTTAATAGCGCCCACACCGCCTTATGCTCCCGCTCAGACGGCATGAAAAAGATACGACGTACATCAATTACGCCATTAATACGACGAATTTCTGCCATTAACGTGCTAAACACCTGAAAATCAACAGGCGTAAAATTGAGGTATATCCGTCTCTGCGCCGATATTTCAATGCCTTTAAGATCAATATTCTGTAGGACCAATAAATCAAGCAATTCACGAGTTAGACCGATACGGTCTTGGCAAGTCACTTCGAGGCGCATGGATAAAAACCTTTAGCAGAAACAATATAGATCTAATATTTTAGCTTGATTTACGGTAAGAATACAGCACATGTGTCACATATTGTTGACACTAATAATTTACAACGTGGGAAAATGGCAAAATTGCTATTACGACAATAAGTAATAATCAGGGATGGTTGTAGAGATAACCACTTTCTGTTTTTAGGCTGGCAAGTGTACTTTACTGTCAATCACACCTGCCAGCGATGAGACTTTTATTTAGCGTCTTTTTTGCTCGGAACCGCATTTTTTATTTGGCTCAGCAGTTGCCCTCGGAAATCAGCTAAACGCGGTTTATCATCAATCCACGGTAATGGGCGACACAACTCCATCGCTTTAATCCCTAATCTGGCGGTTAATAGCCCTGCACCAATGCCTTGTGCGGCACGAGTAGATAAACGAGCTGTAATATCTTGTGATAACCAGTCCATACCCACTTCACGGATCAGCTCTGACGCTCCGGCAAAAGCAATGTTAATTAATACCATTCGAAAGAGTCGAATGCGGCTGTAATACCCTAATTCAATGCCGTAAATTGCAGCAATTCTATTAATTAAGCGAATATTTCTCCATGCAATAAATGCCATATCAACAATGGCAAGTGGGCTGACCGCAATCATCAGAGCAGACTCGGCCGACGAGCGGCTGATCTCTTTACGTGCTTGTTCATCAAGAATCGGCTGAACTAATTTGCTATACAACTCAACCACTTCACGGTCATTGTGTGTTTCCTGTATCGTAGCCTGCCAACGTTGTAATGCGGGATGCTGCTCCGAAAGTGCCGACTGTTTTGCCAGTTTTTCACAAAAGATTTTCCCTTGCCCCATGCCATGGCTGTGTAGCAATTCCCTTGCAATATCACGCTCTTGAGCCCGCTCTTTTAAGCGATATAGACGCCGCCATTCTGTGGCAATTGATCCGACACCTGCAACGACAATTAGTCCTCCTGCGGCTGCTGTACCCAATGCAGTCCAATCTTGCGTGACCCATGACGTGTGGATCCAGATACCTAACTGAGCCATCACACTCACAGCAAAAATCCCAACTGCCGTTCCGACTAGCCTACGCCAGAAACTCCTTTTAGGCTTAAGCGCTTCGTTAATTAAACTTTCAACCTCACCTTCTTGCTCATCTTGCTCGGCCTCAATTTCTACGGGCGTAAATTTATGTTGCTCTTGCGGATCAAAGTGGCGTGCTTTTCTGAGTTTTTCAGCCTCTGCTGCTATATCTTCTTCGGAAAAATCAACTCGTTGTTTGATTGGTTCATTCATTTCAATTTATCTCCCAACAAGAACTCCAGTGCACTGTCCATCCGAATATGAGGTAACGGCTGATCTAACGGTGTTTGCCGAGGACGGAAGTTTTCAAACTCAAACCGCTGCTTTTGCCAAAAGACTTCACTCGGAAGCCTTTTTGGAACCTCCCCTGGATAGAATGTCATCGATTGACCATCGCTCAAACGTTCCCCTTTTAATGCTGGCAGCTTTTCACCTTGATAATCAACAATACCACTCTCTGTGGCTTGGATAGACGCAAGACCAATACAATCCATGCTAATTCCTTCGAATGCTGCGTTTTGCCAAGCCTCTTGGACCAACTGCTGTAATAACGATACTAGGTTAGCATGTTGATCTGGCGTGACATGGTCAGACTTACTTGCAGCAAATAGCAGCTTATCTATGCAGGGGGAAAACATACGTCTTAGTAGCGTTCGTTTACCATAATGGAAGCTACGCATTAGCTGTGTCAGAGCCATGCGCATATCGTTAAATGCGTCCGGACCACTGTTTAAAGGTTGTAAACAGTCCACCAGAACAATTTGCCGATCAAACCGTTGAAAATGGTCTTTATAAAAGCCTTTTACAACATTCTCACAGTAATATTGATAGCGACGCTGTAGCATACCAATGTTGGTATGCTTATCGGCTTGCGCCAGTTTTTTCTCACCATATTTTTCGATATTCGGCCATGGAAAAAACTGTAATGCTGGCGCTCCAGCAAGCTCCCCTGGAAGTACAAAACGTCCGGGTTGAATAAAATGTTGGCCTTGCGCTTTACACTCTTCTAAATACGTGGTGTAGGCCGTGGAAATTGCCGCGAGTAAATTTTCATCGGCGGGTGCGAGTGGGTCACATGACTCACATAATGTTAACCATGCTTGCGCAAGCTTACCTCGCTCCCCTTTTTGTAAGGTCTTCATTTGAGAAGACCATTCTAAGTAGCTTTGATCAAGCATAGGAAGGTCGAGTAACCATTCCCCTGGATAATCGATAATTTCCAGATATAAAGAAGAGTTATCAACAAAATGACGAAAAAATGAGTCTTCTGAGCGATAATGTAATTTCAAGCGTATTTCACTGACACCGCGTGTCGGCGTTGGCCATTGAGGGGGATGACCATATAATTGTGCGATCCCTTCATCATACGTAAAGCGCTGGATCGAAAAATCACGTTGCGGTATCCGTTTTACACCCAGTAAACGGTTATCTCGTGCGGCTGAAAATAGCGGTAAACGCGCACCACTATTTACATTTAATAGCTGATTTACAAGAGAAGTAATAAATGCTGTCTTTCCACTACGACTCAGCCCAGTTACGGCGAGCCTAACATGGCGATCGACACTACGATTCACCAAATCCGTCAATTCATTTTGCAGCCGTTTCATATTTCTCCCACTCGCTCAAATATTATTGATGCCTAATTTAGCATAAATTCAGCATCACTAATTTGTTGAGTGCAATTTGTTTTTATACGGTTCAATCAATAACCACTGTATTTTATACGATTATTTTACTATCCGTTTTGTTAAATAACCGATGACCCACTTACTGCCTACTATTTTGAGTATTTTGCCAAGAATACCTCCTGGCCCATAAGTTATGGCAAGTGTTGCAACTATCTTCAACCCTTTACTGAGTGCTTGTTTTTTGGCTTGTTGTTTGAGTTTACGTTTAATATTCGTTTGCATAGTGCCACCGCATGAATTTAAGCGTTGGATAGACATTTTAGGGAATAAAACAAAAGTCTTATTCCCCGAAATGTGAGGGCGCACATTAATTATAAATGACGAAACTTACTATTAACGGTATAGGTATCTGAGGTGACATAGCGCTCTATTTGGCGTAAGCGTAGTTCACCTGATTTTAACTGTGCATCAATTTCATTAAATAGTTTTGAAACTTCAACACTAACATCTTGACCTTGATAACCACTTGGAGCTTTAGGTAGCACAAAACACATGACGATATATAAGACCAGTGTTAATCCAAAGCTCATAAAGAGTGCCAATATGGCAATCACCCTGACTAAGGCAACCGGTAAATCAAAAAATTGTGCGATACCGGCACACACTCCGCCAAAAACACGACGGTCAGTTAATCGATATAATTGGCGATTGCGAAAATCGGTCATTATTTTTGCCTCCAATTAGGATGTTCCGCATCCAGAATATCTTCCAACGTTTTAATGCGCTGTTGCATACGTTGTGTCTGCTCTGCAAGCTGAGTTAAACGTTGGATTTCATTTTCTGTTAGCTGGCTCCCCTGCCTGTTATTCTGTTTGTTGTAGTGTAACCACAACCAAAACGGCAGAATAAAAATGAGAAAAACAATCAGTACGAGAGACAGAAAAACATAGCCCATCACATTTCCTTATATCAAATGGTGGTATCCGCCTTCCCTAGCGCAGCCATTCGCTACGCTAAGGTTTAGGGATTACAAAATTACTGTTCTTTATTAGTGTTGATTTTAGCCTTTAATGCCGCTAATTGTTCACTAATTTCATCATCTGCTTTCAATTCAGCAAATTGTTGTTCCAATGATTTTTGTTTACCAATACCGTAGCTCTGAGCTTCACCTTCCATATGGTCAATACGGCGTTCGAACTGCTCAAAACGTGCCATTGCTTCGTCTAACTTACCACTATCGAGTTGACGACGAACATTACGGCTAGATTGTGCCGCTTCTAAACGCACCATCATGGATTGCTGTTTAGCGCGCGTTTCTTGCAATTTATTTTCAAGCTCAGTGATTTCACCTTTCAAGCGCGTTAGCGTCTCTTCAACAATAATAAGCTCATGTTTTAAGGTATCAACCATTGAGTTGACTTTTTGCTTTTCAATCAATGCGGCACGCGCAAGATCTTCTTTATCTTTCACAAGAGCCAATTCCGCTTTTTCTTGCCAATCAGCAACTTGCTTTTCGCCCATTTCGATACGACGCTCTAAACCTTTTTTCTCTGCTAAAGTACGAGCCGATGTCGAACGGATTTCAACTAGCATGTCTTCCATTTCCTGAATCATCAGGCGGATCATTTTTTGCGGATCCTCTGCTTTGTCCAGCAAAGATGCGATATTTGCATTAATGATATCGGCAAAACGTGAAAAAATACCCATTATTTATTTCCTCTTGATGGATTTTATCATTCAGTAGAGCCTCAACCCGATTTTGGCTTCCAACCAATACGTGATGCTCCGTTTAACTGTTTTCATCCGCCACATAACGTTGTGACAAGGACATTCGTTCTATTACGATTAATTTACTGCAATCAGCGTGCCAACTTTCATAAAAATACATAACACTTTGAATTATAACCAATAAATTATTTTTGTATTCATTAGCGTCAATCTAGACTATATTTTAAATAGGCCAACAAAACCAACTATTGGTAAAAATAACCATGAAAAACACTAATGATACAATTATTGGTAACTCATCTAACTTTTTAGATGTACTTGAACGGACGTCTGAACTGGCTCAACTAAATAAACCCATATTAGTCATTGGTGAGCGCGGTACAGGTAAAGAGCTAATTGCCGATCGCCTACACTACCTTTCTCCTCGTTGGCAAGAACCCTTTATCTCCCTAAATTGCAGTGGACTCAATGAGAATTTGCTAGATTCTGAATTATTTGGCCACGAAGCAGGCTCATTTACGGGCGCTCAAAAACGCCATCAAGGTCGTTTCGAACGGGCAGATAAAGGCACGCTGTTCCTCGATGAACTTGCTACTGCGCCTATGTCCGTACAAGAAAAGCTTCTTCGTGTTATTGAATATGGCGAACTTGAACGTGTTGGTGGCAGTCAATCTCTGAAAGTCAACGTGCGTTTAGTGTGTGCGACAAATGCAAATTTACCTGAATTGGCAAAAGAGGGCCGCTTTCGGGCAGATCTACTCGATAGGTTAGCCTTTGAAGTGATCCGTATTCCACCTTTACGTGAGCGTGTGTCCGATATCATGCTCTTAGCCGAACATTTTGCCATCGCAATGTGTGGTGAACTCAAACGCCCATATTTCAGCGGCTTTAGTCCAAAAGCACAGCAAGCGTTAGAGCAATATCCGTGGCCGGGTAATATTCGTGAATTAAAAAATGTGGTTGAGCGTTCCGTTTATCGGCATAAAGATAATGATGCGCCTGTTGAAACAATTATTTTTGACCCTTTTGGTGAGAAACTCGCCGCCCTCTCAAACCCTGAAAAGATACCAGAGCAAAAAATATCATTACCCTCTTTGCCATGTGATTTACGCCTTTGGCAGCAGCAAAGTGAAAAACAATTACTTGAGCAAGCTTTACAACAGAGCCAATTTAATCAGCGTAAAGCCGCTCAGCGGTTATCTCTAAGTTATGATCAGCTACGTGGGTTAATTAAAAAACATCAAATTAATCTTGATAATTTATCAACTAATAATTAAATCGATATGATACTAAAATAAATTAAAAGCTCTGTTATTTATCTCTTATGGTGTTAAATATCCGTTTCAGTCAACGTCAAAACGAAGCTGACTGAACATGGCATGATTGTCTTTAACAGCACTTAAATGCTATTTCTCGGCAATAGTAGCTACATTTGCAATTAATGAGTGATTAATCCATAAACTATCTTTTCTCCCTATTAATAGTATTATTCGTAGGGGGAGTAAGAACGTATATTTTTATTTGTAGTGTACAACATAATTGAGTAGATAAATAATGACCGAACTAAAATAGCCGATGTGATTTTTTAAATATTGTTAATCTTCATATATCACTCTACTATTACATTAAAGGATAAATGGCTAACATCTCGATTAGTAAATATACGTACATCTAATAAGTGTGAAATAAACTGCAAGTAAAGCTATCAAGTTAACTGAGTTTAATTTAATTAACATTACGAAAGCTAATCACTTAATTTTTATTTTATACGTTACTTGTCATTGACCGTTTTGTCACTGTTTATGGCTATATTTTTGAGGGTATAAAATGGCTATCATAAAAAAAATGATTTTATTCTCTTTATTGATAAGTTGCACTTACTCTGCACATGCAATCGGTATTATAAAAGCACTTTCTGCATGCGATAGTCGTTTTTTTGAAGAGATAAAACATAACCAAGAATTCGCAATGATCCCCCAAAATATCACTATCGCTGAATTATTTAGTCAATCAGGCATCAATATTCCTTTGCAATACACCACTAAAGATGGTTTAGAACTTACCCACTTTATCGCCATTGCTATTGATCTTGAGCGTTATAAAGAAATTTCTAATAACCGGATTGGGGGAAGGTTTTATTACTGGGGGTTTGAAACATCCATGCCAGAACAAGATGTCATTCAACATTTATCTCAGCACATCCCCCTGATTGAAGGGGCTGGCTATTTTGTCGCCAATTCAAAAATGCGAAATGCGATTTCTGAACCTTGGCAAAAAAACCTCACGCCAGTTAGCGGCCTGATCCCTGTTGGTGATTCCGCTGAAAAACTGTTTTTTATCGAAGCCAACAAGGAAAATAACACGGTTAAAATTATGTGTACTTTACAAGGCAATGTTGAAGAAAAGGATTTACAAGCCGTTGGGTTAATACACTAGCCGACCCTTATCCGTTTTGATATGTATAATCTATCTATTTTGAGATAAAAAAAAGCCAGCACCCATGCTGGCTATAAAAAAACACTGGAAGCAATGTGAGCAATGTCATGCCTGACCACAAGCTTTTTGCTTAGGAGGCAAAGCGAATGATAATAGTTATCAGTACCATTTGTAAAGCAGTTTAATGAGATTTTTTCTCATTTAAGTATAATTAGATGAATTTTAATAATATTATTTTCCTTTTTCAGACTGTTTTCTATTCATGACGGCCCTGCTTGTCCTAAAAATAAACACTATTTTTGCTTATATCCTGTCAGCCCCTTTTTACGCTACAATAGGATATTTAAGGTTAACGATATCAGTGCTATGCGCTTAATAATTCTTTGGCTTCTATTTACTTTTTCACTGGTCGCTCAGGCTAACGATGTGTCATATCAGGATACTGCGGCGAATGATGTTCCCAAAAACATCCGCCAAAACGGCTTTATCTATTGTGTTAATGGCATTGTTACCACTTTCAATCCCCAGTTAGTCAGTAGTGGCCTAATTGTCGACCCCTTGGCAGCGCAAATTTATGATCGCCTGCTAGATGTTGACCCTTTTACCTATCGGTTAATTCCGGAAGTGGCGTCACGCTGGGAGGTACTGGATAATGGCGCAACTTATCGATTAACACTGCGTAAAGATGTCAAATTTCAGCAAACACCGTGGTTTACTCCAACACGTAATATGAATGCCGATGATGTTGTTTTTAGCTTCGCTCGCATGTTTGAAGTTAATCATCCTTATCACTACATTAATGGCGGTCACTACCCCTATTTTGATAGTTTGCAATTTGCCAATAGCGTACAAAGTATTCGTAAATTAAATGATTATACGGTTGAATTCCGTCTGAATGCCCCTGATGCTTCTTTTCTATGGCACTTAGCGACCCACTATGCGCCTATTTTATCGGCTGAATATGCCGATCACCTCGCTCAAATTAATCGCCAAGAGATGATTGATTGGCGCCCTGTCGGCACCGGACCATTTCGCCTTGATGACTATCAAGCAGGCCAATTTGTCCGTCTGTTTCGTAATGATAACTACTGGAAGGGTGAACCTCGCATGAAAGAGGTGGTTATTGATATGGGCGCTGGCGGTACGGGGAGAATCTCAAAATTGCTCACTGGCGAATGCGATGTGTTGGCTTACCCTGCCGCCAGCCAATTGTCAGTGTTACGTGATGACCCACGTCTACGCCTATCAATGCGTTCAGGCATGAATATCGCATATTTGGCTTTCAATACCAGCAAGCCCCCTTTGGACCAACTCAAAGTGCGCCAAGCCATCGCTTATGCCATTAATAATGATCGCTTGATGCAATCTATCTACTACGGCACAGCAGAAACTGCCGCTTCGATTTTGCCACGAGCTTCTTGGGCCTATGATAATCAAGCCAAAGTGACTGATTATAACCCCGAGTTAGCCAAAAAAATGTTACAAGAGCTAGGACTGGAAAACTTGCAACTTGACCTTTGGGTACCTGTTTCATCACAATCGTATAACCCTAGCCCATTAAAAATGGCTGAGCTTATCCAAGCTGATTTGGCGCAAGTAGGCATTATCATGAATATTCGCTCTGTCGAAGGCCGTTTTCAAGAGAACCAATTAATGGATCGCTCCCATGATATGACTTTAGCGGGTTGGGCGACCGACAGTAACGACCCAGACAGTTTCTTCCGTCCTTTGCTGAGTTGTGCCGCGATAGCTTCTCAGACCAACCTAAGTCATTGGTGCAGCCCTGCTTTTGACGAAATACTGCATAAAGCACTGTTAACGGAGCAACTTGCCGCCCGTATTGATTACTATCATCAAGCCCAACAGCTACTGAGCGATGATTTGCCTGTTTTACCTCTCGCTTACTCTTTACGTTTGCAAGCCTATCGCTTTGATATGAAGGGCCTCGTGATCAGTGCATTTGGTAATACTTCATTTGCAGGCGTGTACAGAGATATGAATGAAAATAGCCAAAAAACAGGTCATAAACAGGAACAGTAACCATGATCATCTATTCGCTGCGTCGTTTACTTTTGCTGTTAGTCACCGTTTTTTTTCTCTCTTTGGTGAGCTTTAGCCTCAGCTATTTCACGCCTAATGCGCCTTTAAGCGGCGCATCGCTTATTGATGCTTATCTATTTTATTTCGATGGTCTACTCCACTTTGATTTTGGCGTTTCCAGTATTAATGGCGAACCCATTACAGAGCAATTAAAAGACACGTTCCCTGCAACAATGGAATTGTGTATTTTAGCCTTTATGTTTGCCCTGATCGTCGGTATTCCTTTAGGGATGATTGCCGCCTTTTGGCGAAATAAACCCGCGGATATTGCAATCAGCACCTTTGCATTACTTGGCTTTTCTGTACCCGTCTTTGTGTTAGCGTTAGTCTTGACACTGTTTTTCTCACTACGATTAGGCTGGCTGCCAGTGTCTGGGCGTATTGATCTTCTCTATAATCTAAAATCTGTTACAGGTTTTGCATTAATTGATGCTTGGCTTTCCGACTCACCTTATCGCCAACAAATGATCATAAACGTACTCGAACATATGATTTTACCTGTATTAACACTGGCTCTGGCTCCGACTACCGAGGTCATTCGTTTAGTTCGAAATAGTACTGAAGAGATAGCCAGTGAAAATTACATTAAAGCGGCTGCAACGCGTGGGTTATCACGACTTACCATTATCCGTCGTCATATTTTCCACAATGCGATCCCGCCAATTATCCCTAAATTAGGCCTACAATTCTCTACCATGTTAACACTGACCATGGTGACCGAATTGGTATTTAACTGGCCAGGACTGGGGCGTTGGTTAGTCACCGCCATCCGCCAACAAGACTACTCTGCTATTTCTGCTGGCGTCATGTTGATTGGGGCCTTAGTGATTACCGTTAACGTACTGTCTGATATTTTAGGGGCAATGATGGATCCGTTAAAACATAAGGATTGGTATGTCCTCAGATAATTTTTATCGTGAACAGAAGATGCCTTCCCCTACGCGGGTTGTCTGGAATATTTTTTCATCTGATATTCTCTCGATGATCGGTTTCTATGGCGTGCTATTTTTATTGGCGCTCTCTTTTATTGGCCCTTATATCGCGCCCTATACCATCGATCAGCAATTCTTAGGTTACCAATTATTACCGCCTTCTTGGTCTCACTATGGTAATGTCGCCTTTTTCCTAGGTACTGACGACCTCGGCAGGGATATCCTAAGCCGCCTCATTTTGGGCACAAAATCGACGTTCGGCGCGGCATTATTAATCACTTTTATTGCCACTCTAATAGGCCTGATATTAGGCTGTCTAGCAGGGATGACACGGGGCTTAAAGTCAGCGGTTTTCAACCATATACTTGATACATTGTTATCCATCCCGTCTTTGTTACTTGCCATTATCGTGGTTGCATTCATGGGCGCGAGTTTACAAAATGCTATGCTCGCAATCTGCTTAGCCCTGATCCCTCGCATGGTAAGAACAATTTATGTTGCTGTTCACGATGAGCTAGATAAAGAGTATATTGTTGCTGCTAGGCTTGACGGCGCATCAAATATTTTTATTTTGTGGTATACCGTATTACCTAACATTACCCCAATCTTAGTAACAGAGCTGACGAGAGCACTTTCTATCGCTATTTTGGATATTGCCGCGCTGGGCTTTCTTGATCTGGGTGCACAGTTGCCCTCTTCTGAGTGGGGTGCCATGTTAGGGGATAGTTTAGAGCTTATCTATGTCGCCCCTTGGTCAGTCATTTTGCCCGGTGCAGCGATTATGATAAGTGTCTTATTCGTCAATTTACTCGGTGATGGCTTACACCGAGCAATCAATGCGGGGGTTGAATAATGCCATTGTTAGACATCCGCAATTTGACCATTGAATTTATGACAGCCAACGGCCCAGTCAAAGCCGTTGACCGTATTTCGATGACCCTTACTGAGGGGGAAGTCCGTGGCTTAGTTGGTGAGTCTGGCTCAGGTAAAAGCCTCATTGCCAAAGCCATTTGTGGCGTCACCAAAGATAATATCCGTGTTACCGCCGACCGCTTTCGCTTCCAAGATATTGACTTACTTAAACTTAGCCCTCGTAAGCGTCGTCGGTTGATCGGTCATAATATTTCGATGATTTTCCAAGAGCCGCAATCTTGTCTCGACCCCGCCGAAAATATTGGCAAGCAATTGATACAGGCTATCCCAGGCTGGACTTATAAAGGTCGTTGGTGGCAACGTTTTAATTGGCGTAAGCGCCGAGCCATCGAATTATTACACCGCGTGGGGATCAAAGATCATAAAGACATTATGCGTAGCTACCCTTATGAACTTACTGATGGTGAATGTCAAAAAGTCATGATAGCCATTGCAATTGCGAATCAGCCACGTTTATTGATAGCCGATGAGCCAACCAATGCGATGGAGTCCACTACCCAAGCACAAATTTTCCGACTGCTCGATAAGCTTAATCAAAACAATAATATGACTATCTTGTTGATCAGCCATGATATGGAAATGATGTCAAAACTCGTGGATAGAATTAACGTGCTTTATTGTGGTCAAACTGTTGAAAGCGCAACACCAGAGGATATTTTGCAACGTCCTCGCCACCCCTATACACAAGCACTGATTCGTTCAATACCTGATTTTGAAAGCCCGATTCCCCATAAAGGCCGATTAAATACCCTTCCGGGCGCCATCCCATCGCTGGAACATCTTCCAATTGGCTGTCGCCTTGGCCCCCGCTGCCCTTATGCACAACGGACATGTATCGTGGCTCCACCTCTACGTAATATCAAAAACCATCTGTTTGCCTGTCATTATCCGCTAAATACGGAGGAACCATCCTGATGGAAACGTTACTTGAGGTTCGCAATCTCACCAAAACTTTTCGTTTTCGCGAGGGGCTATTCCGCCGTTATGAATTAGAAGCGGTGAAACCATTGAGCTTTAACTTACAGGCAGGCCAGACATTAGCCATTATTGGTGCCAACGGTTCGGGGAAATCAACCCTTGCTCGTATGTTATCCGGCGTCACGGAGCCGACCGCAGGCGAGATTATGATCCGCGGTCACCGCCTCAGTTATGGTGACTACAGTTACCGTAGCCAGCGTATCCGTATGATATTCCAAGATCCCAGCACCTCGCTAAACCCTCGCCAACGTATTGGTCAAACCCTTGAGTTACCACTAAAGCTGAACACGGAACTGACCGGTATTGAGCGAGAGCGCCGTATTATTCAAACGCTTCGCCAAGTGGGTCTATTGGCCGATCATGCAGAATATTACCCTCATATGCTTGCGTCAGGACAAAAGCAGCGTGTCGCATTGGCAAGAGCGCTAATTTTACAGCCTGAAATTATTATTGCGGATGAAGCATTGGCCTCCTTAGATATGTCAATGCGTTCACAAATTATCAATCTGATGTTGGAGTTGCAGGCAAAGCAGGATATTGCTTACATTTATGTCACGCAGCATTTAGGAATGATGAAGCATATTAGCGATAAAATGTTAGTCATGGATAAAGGGGTTGTCGTCGAGCGCGGAAATACTGCTGAAGTGCTAGCGTCACCACTTCATGATGTCACCCGTCGATTGATTGAGAGCCATTTCGGCGAACCTTTATCCATTGAAGCATGGCGACAGGATATTTGACTGCTCCGAGGAGAACAGCAAAATACCCTTCTTTATGCAATACATGGTAAGATATCGACGATTCGTCAATAAAAAATGCGAAAACTACCCAAGACACGGTGTCTTCTGTTATATTCGCGTTTTCAATAGAAAATAAACAAGGATAATGCTATGGGTTTTTTAACCGGCAAACGCATTCTAATCACTGGCGTTGCCAGTAAATTATCAATTGCATACGGTATTGCTAAAGCAATGCATGAACAAGGCGCTGAACTGGCGTTCACTTATCAAAACGAAAAATTAAAACCTCGTGTCGAAGAGTTTGCTGCATCTTTAAACTCTAACATCGTTCTTGAGTGTGATGTTGCTGTTGATGCAAGTATTGACGCTATGTTTGCTGAATTAGGAAAATCCTGGCCTAAATTTGATGGCTTTGTCCACTCAATCGGCTTTGCACCAGCAGATCAGCTTGACGGCGATTATGTTGACGCGGTAACACGTGATGGTTTCCGTATCGCTCACGATATCAGTGCATACAGTTTTGTTGCGATGGCAAAAGCATGCCGTAACATGCTAAACCCAGATGCTTCTTTACTGACGCTTACCTATTTAGGTGCTGAGCGCGCTATTCCTAACTATAACGTAATGGGTCTTGCTAAAGCCTCTTTAGAAGCTAACGTTCGTTATATGGCAAATGCAATGGGTCCTCAAGGTATCCGTGTCAACGCGGTTTCAGCAGGCCCAATCCGTACACTCGCGGCATCAGGTATCAAAGACTTCCGTAAAATGCTGGCACACTGCGAAGCTGTAACGCCAATTCGTCGTACAGTCACTATCGAAGACGTGGGTAATACAGCGGCATTCCTAAGCTCAAATCTTGCAGCAGGTATTACTGGTGAAGTCGTACATGTTGATGGTGGTTTCAGCATTGCCGCAATGAATGAACTGGAACTTAAATAAGTTTTAGTTGATTGATGACAAACGCCATCTCCGGATGGCGTTTTGCTTTTAAAAACAACCGCATTTAACGAGCGATTGTGACATTCGCCTTAATATGTTTAAGATGAACGACAATCGTAAAAGTCACAATGACTAATAAAGACCAAGCTCCCCACTTCCCTGCATGCACAACCGACCACGCACCAATTTGGTTCGGGTATTGCCAAACCCCAAAAAAGGTTCCGAAATTTTCCGCTAACCAAATAAAAAAGCCGATCAGCATAAACGCAAGTAATAATGGCATTCGCCGCTCTTTATCTAAGGGAGTATAAAAAACGGTACTACGTGCATATAGGCCAAAAATAAAAGCCGTTAAATACCAACGGTAATCATCAATATAATGATGGCTAAAAAATTAATGTATATCGCTAAAGCCACCAATGTTGCCATCCAATAAGGTGGGTAATGCTCAATACGCACTTTAAAAAAACGCCACGACTGAATAATATAACTACCAACAGCCGCATACATAAATCCTGTAAATAGAGGAACTCCCCACAGTTTACTATAGGCTTCATCGGGGTATTGCCACGAGGCTATTGTCGCTGAAGTTTTAAACAACTCCATGATAAACCCCACTAAATGGAAAACACAAATCGCTTTTAGCTCATCCCAAGTCTCTAACTTTGACCAAACAAGAAAAGCCTGAAATAGTACTGCAAACACCAGTAAAATATCATAGCGAGGTAAACCAAATAGACCTTTAACAGGAACAAGAAACAATGCTAAAAAAAAGAAGCCCGCAAATAAGCATGAGCGCGCATTGATTAAGCCAAAAAACCAAAATTCTAAAACAAAACGCTTAAATCCAGTACTCTGATTAGGCGTATGCGCCATTAATACGTTATCAAGTTTATTTAATATTTTTAATTTGTTACACATACTTTCCATGTTACAAGCCTAACGTTATAAAGTGGCGACTCTGTGATAGCTGATTTTGAACGCGGATCCTAACAAGTTCCACACAATAAAAGATAAGGCATTAGTCTTAATTATTTACTAAAGTTACATCTAATCATCTGCCTACTCTAAAACGAATAAATACTGACATCTTAAAGCAAATGCTTTCTCATGCGTCATGATATACTATGGATGATATTAGTCTGCTGATTGCCAATATAACTATTTAGGAGTTTTATGATGAAATTGTATTATGCTCCCGGTGCTTGTTCCCTTTCCCCTCACATTATCTTGCGCGAAACAGGGCTGGATTTCAGCATTGTGCGTGTCAATTTAAAAGAGAAGAAAACCGAAAATGGCGAAGATTTCTTAGCTATCAACCCGAAAGGGCAAGTTCCTACTTTAATCTTAGATGATGGCGAACAGCTAACTGAAGGAGCCGTGATCGTCCAGTATCTCGCTGATCAAAAACAAGATAGAAATCTAATCGCGCCAGCAGGTACGATGAAACGCTACCATCAATTGGAGGCTCTGAATTTTATTTCTACTGAGCTACATAAGAATTTTGCACCTTTATTCACGCCAGGCACTCCTGATGAGTATAAAGAGATGGCTAAAGCGACACTCATCAAAAAATTCCAATATGTTGATGATGTACTGGCTAAAAAAGCCTTCTTTGCCGATGACAGCTTTACTGTTGCTGATGCTTATTTATTTACTGTGAGTAACTGGGCAAAAATCGTCGGTGTTGATATTACTCATCTGAAACATTTAACAGAGTATCGAGACAAAGTCGCTAAGCGCCCTAAAGTCCAAGAAGCATTAGCTGCTGAAGGTTTGATCTGATTTTACTGTAGCGCTCCATAATGGAGCGCTACCTGTTCTATTTGTTTGCACACTTTAATCAAGTGCGGTTGCACAGAATTTATGTTCTGGTGTAACCATCTTATCCTGCGCCGCAACTAATTGAAGCTCATACTCACCCATTACTTTGGTTTGTAACATCACCTCATAAACAGCGGCAGCAACGTGCTCTAAAGCTTTAGGCAAACTTTCACCTTTTAATAAATTCACCAGCATCAAACCACTCGTCAAATCCCCCACTCCTACCGGCTGCTTTTCACCAAAATCAACCAAAGGTCGGCTCACATGCCAGCTATGCTCTGCGGTGACTAAAATCATTTCAAAACGATCGGCTCTGTAGCCCGCTCGACTTAGATGTTTGACTAGAACAATTTTAGGCCCTTTGCAACATAATTGACGTGCTGCTTCCACAGCTTGCTCTACCGTTGCAATGGTTTTTCCTGACAGTGTTTCTAACTCAAGTAGGTTAGGTGCGATGATGTCACTAGCTTGTAAGGCTTGTTGACATAAAAACTCAGCGACTCCTGGAGCAACGATACATCCTTTCTCTGGATGCCCCATTACCGGATCACAAAAATAGAGCGCCTGTGGATTTGCTGCTTTGACTTGTTTGACAATCGCAAGAATATCATTGCCTTGCTCAGCAGAGCCGATATAACCGCTTAAGACGGCATCACAAATGTCTAATTTATGAATTTTAGCTAAGCCGCTAACAATCTCTGTTAAATGTTGAGCGGGAAAAACTGTGCCCGTCCATTGCGGGTACTGCGTATGATTGGAAAATTGTACGGTGTTGAGTGGCCATACATCGACGCCCATACGGCACATAGGAAAGACAGCCGCACTGTTTCCTGCATGACCGAAAACAACATGGGATTGAATTGAGAGAACACTTTTCATGGAAGACCCAAGGAATTGTTAAATCGAATGAAGCGAAATCAGTGATTCACCATTGCGTATATAGATTCAAAATAATTCCAAATAGATGTGACCAACCAATGAGGCAATACTAACGTTCATAGAAACAGGTATGTTCACAGTAACTCAATATATTTAGTCAATCATGCCATCTGAAAAATATGATGAATACAAATAGCCCGAGAACTTCTCGGGCTAGTAGGACAAAGGTTCGTCAGCGTTATTTCCAGTTGATTAAGCAGTCGTTTTTCTTACCACGACGGATCAGTGTGAAACGCCCAAACAGGCGATCAGAATCACTGAACACATACATTGGATCGGTCTGTTTTTGACCGTTAACTGCCACCGCATTTGAACTAATTGCTGTTCTTGCCTGTCCGCGTGAAGGCGTTAACTCTGAATCAACAAGCGCTTGCTGTAAGTCAGCACCATTTTCAAGTGTAATGCATGGCATACCATCTTGAGCCAGTTGTTCAAAATCTGCTTCGGTCAAATCAGACACTGCACCAGAGAAAAGGCTTTCAGTAATACGACGCGCCGCGGCTAAACCTTCTTCACCATGTACCAGTCGAGTTACATTTTCAGCTAAAACATATTGTGCACGTGGCGCTTTACCGCTGTTTTTATCTTCTTCTTCAAGTGCATCAATTTCGCTTAACTCCATGAAGGTAAAGAATTTTAAGAAACGATAGACGTCAGCATCAGCCGTATTGATCCAGAATTGGTAGAATTTGTATGGACTGGTTTTCTTAGGATCAAGCCAGACTGCACCACCTTCAGTTTTACCGAATTTAGTACCATCTGATTTGGTGATTAACGGTACAGTCATACCGAATACTTGGTTTTGATTTAAACGGCGAGTCAAATCAATACCCGAAGTAATGTTACCCCATTGGTCAGAACCACCAATTTGTAACTCAACACCATGCTCTTTATTGAGGTTTGCGAAGTCATAACCTTGCAGCAGGTTATAAGCAAACTCAGTGAAAGAGATCCCCACATCATCACGATTTAGGCGTTGTTTTACCGCTTCTTTGTTGATCATTTGGTTAACAGAAAAGTGTTTACCAATATCACGTAAGAAAGTCAGCACATCCATTTTACCAAACCAATCGTAGTTGTTGGCTAATTTAGCGCTGTTATCGCCACAATCAAAACTTAGGAAAGGCGATACTTGATTACGGATTTTTTCTACCCATTCTTGGACGGTCTCTGCGGTATTTAATTTACGCTCAGAGGCTTTAAAACTCGGATCGCCAATCAGACCCGTCGCGCCACCGACCAACGCCACAGGCTTGTGCCCGGCTAGTTGGAATCGTTTTAAACACAGCAAGGGAACCAGATGTCCCAAGTGCAAGCTGTCGGCGGTAGGGTCGAAGCCGCAATAGAGAGAGATAGGGCCTTGCGCCAGTCTCTCTGCTAACGCATCCTCATCCGTTACCTGGGCAACGAGGCCCCGCTCTTGCAATTGTTTAATCAGGTTATTGCTAGACATCAATGACTCCATCAGTTGAATTTTGTCTATCTATTTTTAGTAAAATGACCTCGAGCTGGGAGTGATTACCCAATCTCGTAGGTGTCGCTTGTCAGTTTTCGTAAACGAACCTATAGCATAAAGCGCCTAGCTGTGAAGTGCCAGCTAAAAAACATTTAATTACGGCGCTAATCTATCAATTTTCCAGCCATCCCCGTCTCGCTGATAAATAAAACGGTCATGTAACCGGTTGGCTCCCCCTTGCCAGAACTCAACACTATTGAATACCACACGGAAACCACCCCAAAAACTCGGTAGTGGCACTTCGCCATTTTGGAACTTTTGTTTTAGTTCTAAAAATTTACCTTCCAAAATGCTACGCGCTGAAATTCTGGATGATTGCTGAGATGCCCAAGCCGCAATCTGGCTATCTTTTGGACGACTATGGAAATACTTGACGACCTCAATAGGGTTTAAACGCTCTGCCACCCCTAAAAAACTCACTTGGCGCTCAAGTGGATACCATGGGAAATGTAAGCTGACTTTATTGTTTTTTCCTAAATGCTGCGCTTTTCGGCTCCCCATGTTGGTATAAAAGACCAACCCTTTTTCATCGAAGTGCTTTAACAAAACAATACGTTGATACGGCTGACCTGTTTCATCAACAGTCGCAACACACATTGCAGTAGGGTCACTTAAATTCGCTTCACAGGCCTGTTTTAACCACTTCTCAAACAGATCTAGTGGGTCAGCCGTTAAGTCAGATCGCCTTAAACCACCTTTCGTGTATTCACGGCGTAATGCTGCTAACTCTAAATTTTGTGCGTCATTCATCGCTTACTTATTTCCTTAACGCAATTATTTTTCATCGATATTCGCGGGATAAATCGCACCTAACACCGTTTCACGTTCAGCGCCTGTCACGGATGCAAGATTCCCCGGCAAATTAGCCATAGTTCGAGCAGCCAGCCATGCGAAAGCTAATGCTTCCATATCATCACCGCTTAAACCATATTTATCACTTGGCCCCACCTCTGTCCCCGGAAGCAAAGCCGCTAGGCGCTGCATCAAAAAGCTATTTTTTGCACCACCCCCACAAACAATTAAACGTTCACAGCCGCCACACAGTAAAATCTGCTCGGCAATTGACGCGGCGGTTAATTCACATAAAGTCGCTTGCACATCTTGAGGTAAAATATCAGGGAAGTCAGATAAGTGCTTATCTAACCATTGCATATTAAAATATTCACGCCCAGTGCTTTTTGGTGCCGACCGCCGGAAGTACGGATCACGTAACATCGCCTTGAGCAAAGGTTGATGTACCGTACCTGTACTCGCCCAATGACCATTTTCATCGTATGCACACTGTTTATGACGCCATATCCATGTGTCCATCAACATATTACCAGGCCCGGTATCGTAACCTTTGACATAAGCCCCCGGCAGTAAAGCGGTAATGTTCGATATGCCACCAATATTTAATATAATTCTTTTTTCTATTGCATGGCCTAATACTGCCAAGTGGAATGCAGGTACTAATGGAGCCCCCTGTCCACCATAGGCCATATCGCGACGCCTAAAATCCCCCACCGTCGTAATGCCTGTTAATGCGGCAACTCTATTGTTATCGCCCAGTTGTGTGGTAAAAGGTTGCGGGCCATCGGGTTCATGCCAGACGGTTTGCCCATGACAACCAATTGCAATGATATCTTTTGCGGGAATGCCGGCTTTCGCCAATAATTGATTCACAGCATCGGCATAAAGTGACCCTAATTCACGGTCAATTTTTCCTATTTCAGATAATGTGGTTTCTTGGCCTTGGCAAATATTAAGAATTCTTTTTTTTAGCTCCACAGGAAACGCAACACTAATGCTTAATTGCTCAGCAACAAATTTATCGCTAATCGCTGCAAGAACAACATCAACCCCATCTAAGCTGGTTCCTGACATAATCCCTATATAACGACCTGACTTTATCATTATTGTTCCTTTAGGTTGCATAACGCTTTGTGAATTTAAGCTTCAAAAGATTGTGCTTTGATGGGGGAGTTTGTCAACCACACATTGTAATTTCTCGGGCTGACTCGCAGAAAAAAAGTCAGTACACGGATCCTGACGATTTTACGTTTAAAATATCGACAATAAGGTTATTTGGGCGCTCGAATATCTACCTAGCCAATTATAAGTTATAGTATAATTAACAAGCTAAGGTATTTATCAATGCAAACAAGGGTCGTCATTGGGTAATTAGAACAATTTTTGTGCAATTAACACACAATGATATTTGTATCGTCAATTTATTTAATGGAAACATTTAACAAAGTGTGCCTTACTTTATGAAATATTTCCTACTTTGAGATATTTTACCTAGTGTTTACACTTTGTTTAAAACAAAATCAGTAGTCTGATACCCGTTTTAGCCCTACATCATAATGGTCATCTTCATATTGTGATTATGGTTAAAACAACAATCCAATGCTATGTTAGTGCCACAGACAGCAAGTCTCATAGGAGTAATTATGCTTAAGAAAGTTTTCGTCGGTGTTGTAGCAGTCACTGTATTATCTGGCTGTGTCAATACCAGTACACTTTCTGGTGATACTATTTCAGCTAAAGACGCGAAACAAGTACAGACTGTGACTTACGGCACTGTGCTTAATGCTCGCCCTGTTACTATCCAAGCAGGTGATGATGGAAACGTTATCGGTGCAATTGGTGGTGCGGTACTAGGCGGCCTATTGGGTAACACCATTGGTGGCGGCTCTGGTAAAACGCTTGCAACCGCTGCGGGGGCTATTGCGGGTGGTTTAGCAGGCCAAGAAGCCCAAGGTGCGCTGAATAGAAGCCAAGGTGTACAGTTAGAGATCCGTCTTGATAGCGGCAAAAACATTGTCGTCGTTCAAAAACAAGATCCAAGTGTTTTCCGTTCTGGCCAACGTGTCATGATTGCAAATAGTGGCGGCACGGTCACTGTTTCTCCACGTTAATCTTAGTATATGTTCACCGGCAAAATTCTGACCGGTGAACATATCTTCTTAATTTTAAGGTTACCTAAACCATTGTTGTGTAGTCATCATACATCTACAGTTTCACTTCCTTATTGGACTTTGGATTTGACATCTTATGCAGTACCAACAAACCGTTGAACATCTGTAAATAACTGACAAATATTAATGTTTGCTTAAATTCCAATGATTATTTTTACGCTGTTTGATTTGTTCCTCAAAACACAATTAATCTAAAAAGTATCACTTGCTACTCAAGTTAACAGCAGTAAACTTTAAACACCCTTCTATCTTATAAATCAGTTAAAATAAAAATGATTTATCATCAAACAATAAATAAAGCCAATAATTTAGTTTCATACTAATTTATTAGGCGAAAAAATCAGAAGAAAAGTTCTATCAATAAAATAGATAATTAATCTTGTCATAATGATTTAAAGTTTAATAATGTACTTAGCTCATTAATAATTTCACTAATTATAAATCTCCTTGTAATCGTAAAATATTTTTCTCTAATTTCAGTAACAATAATGATAACTGACCCAGTTCATCCTGTGTAATATTTCCTAAAATCTCTTTGCGTGTATTATCAATTACCTCATCAACTGTTTTGATAAATGGCTCAGACTCTGGTGTCAGTTTTATTCTTTTTGCACGACGGTCATTCGCACAAGTGTGACGAGAAATCAGTTTTTTTTCCTCTAACTGATCTAATGTTCTCACTAATGAAGGTTGCTCAATACCAATCGCTTTTGCAAGTTGAATTTGCGACTGCTCCGGCGGTAGCTGGCTAATATTATGTAACGTAATCCAATGCGTTTGCGTTAGCTTAAGTGGTTTCAAACGATGATCAATCAGTGATCTCCACATGCGTACAACACGTGATAAATCAGCTCCTATTTGTGACTCCAATGTTCCCTCCTTATATAACACTATTCTGCCCAACAAATATACAACCCATAAATTATTCTTTAAATTATATATTCACTCCTTCTTGCTATGACAACTAATTATTAGAAAAAACCATGATAAATACCTATTTATAGTCATAGTCAATCATTTGATTTGTGATTTTAATCACCCATTAAATCCACTCATTTTATATATTAAACATCGTTTTATTTACTCACATAGACTATCAATGATCTTGTTAATAAGAATAGCCTTACTCCTCTTTCGAATCTATCTATTTTAACCCTTATAGTAATTACAATTAACAATAAAAAAGACAATTGCCGATTACTCCTTTAAAAACAATTAAATATAGTTAATCTTAAAATCATGCCATTTTCGGTAGCTTTGCCCTTATTTGATTATTATTTTGAATAACTAAAATTTAATTGAAGGATATATGAAGTAATTAACTATGTTTTATTAATTTCATTTCAATTTAATTACGCTTCAACGAATAGTCGTTAAAAAACTTTAATTAAAAAGATTGATGGGGGATGAGTGCGTTGATAACAATTAAAAAAGCTCTTGTTGAGGTGAAGGTGAGTCATCTTGCTGAGTTTTGACGGCTATTGAACGAATATAGCGCTGACGACATAAACGTAAGATATTACGCTTTTGGCTATCGGTAAATTTTAACCATCCGAAACGTTCTTCCCTAGAGCGAAAGCAACCACGGCAATAACCTTGCTCATTGGCTTGGCAAATCCCACGACAAGGGCTTTGAATTTCAAAAAACTCGAGTTGCTCTGCCATACTGATATCACCTAACTAAAAACACCAATTAATGATATACTCCACTAATACGATTATATCTATTATTTGTACAATAAATAAACCTATTTCATTGTGTTAAAGATAATAGGTACGTTATATTAGTCGTTAAAACGATTCAGTTTCATTTAGTTAATTCAAGGGAGTTCTCTTATGCGCTTACTACATACCATGTTACGTGTGACGGATATGCAGCGTTCAATTGATTTTTACACGAAGGTTCTCGGTATGCGTCTACTGCGTACCAGTGAAAACCCTGAGTATAAATATTCATTGGCATTCGTGGGTTACAGTGACGAAAGTGAAGGTGCCGTAATTGAGCTCACCTATAACTGGGGGGTTGATAGTTACGAATTAGGCACAGCTTATGGCCATATTGCCCTCGGTGTCGATAACGTCGCTCAGACCTGTGAAGATATCCGCCGTGCAGGTGGAAATGTGACACGTGAAGCAGGCCCAGTCAAAGGTGGTAGTACAATTATTGCTTTTGTAGAAGACCCTGATGGGTACAAAATCGAGCTAATTGAGAACAAAAGTGCTAGCAAAGGCCTCGGTAATTAATTCATTTCGATTCTTAAGTCACTAGGCAGTTCATATGCTGCCTAGTGTGAGTTTATCTGCAAAACTTTTCGGTTTTTGGCATAATAACCAACAACCGGAAACCTAAAATGAAAGCCTAATGTCTGATAAAAATAATCCTAACGCACTGGTTAGCCGCTTCAGGGGCTATTACCCTGTTGTCATTGATGTAGAAACTGGTGGGTTTAATGCCAAAACGGATGGTCTACTTGAAATTGCCGCCATCACGCTCAAAATGGATAAAGATGGCTGGTTATCGCCTGATGAAACACTTCATTTTCATGTTGAACCCTTTGAAGGGGCTAATTTAGAACCCGCTGCGTTAGCTTTTACGGGGATTGACCCAACTAACCCTTTACGTGGTGCTGTTAGTGAGTATGAAGCACTGCATGCCATTTTTAAAATGGTACGAAAAGGGATGAAAGCGACCGATTGTAATCGAGCTATCATTGTGGCTCACAACGCCACATTCGACCACAGCTTTGTCATGAATGCCGCTGAACGTGCGGGTTTAAAACGTAACCCTTTCCACCCTTTTGCGACTTTTGATACCGCTGCATTAAGTGGCCTTGTTTTTGGGCAAACGATTTTAGCTAAGGCCTGTGTCGCAGCAGGGATCCCTTTCGACGGTAAACAGGCTCACGGCGCTTTGTATGATACAAACCGCACTGCTCTTCTTTTTTGTGAGTTAGTTAATAAGTGGAAAAAGCTCGGTGGATGGCCACCAGCGGAGCAAGAGTAAAAAATAGCCGTATCCGAAATAGAAAGACCGTATTAGTCTAAACGCTTAATACGGTCTTTTTAGATACATTAATGACGAGATTACTCAGCTTTCGTCTCATCAGCAGGACGGTACTTGTCTGCTGTTTCTTTAATCAGTGACTGTAATTCACCACGCTGATACATTTCCATGATGATATCACAACCACCTACTAATTCACCGTCAACCCATAATTGGGGAAATGTTGGCCAATTTGCGTATTTTGGTAGCTCTGCACGGATATCTGGATTTTGCAGGATATCGACATAAGCGAAACGTTCACCACAAGCAGATAACGCTTGAACTGCCTGAGCAGAAAAACCGCAGCTAGGAAGCTTAGGAGAGCCTTTCATATACAGCAGGATTGGGTTTTCTTTAATCTGGCGTTCGATTCTTTCAATTGTCGTCATTTTTACTTCCTTAACATTAATATAATTAGTATATTTCTTGTTTTTCAATCAGATAAAAAATACAGAACAAAAAACATACTACATAATACTACATTTCACTCTTAATACATCAATGAGTTAAGCTGCGATTACGAATGAAAAAGAGGGGTGTTAAGCCCCTCCTTTGGTTTGCTTGTATTGTGACTTATTTATGATTCAAGTCAAATAAATCTACTACCCAGCACGCTCCCTGCTCTGCATCACTCTTTCCTGCCATACTCTCCCGCAATGATAAAAAACCAACGAATAACAGTCTCACTGAACTATCAGCCTATCTCACAAATTTATTTGGTATTAGGGAACAATCAGGAGAGCGACGGTAGTTATGAGCTAACTACACGTTAGTCATCCACCCGCTATTGAAAAGCCATACGTTCATCTCCCCGTTTACAGTTACGGTGAAACTCTGCTGATAAAATAATATCCCTATGATTTTACGGTGTATTTATCAGTAAGATTTGTTAAGATAACCCTATAATGTCTAAGCCTACAATCAGGCAGCCATATCGTGCTATTATTAATATATTAAATAATAGTTCATGCCGCATAAATGTTCAGTTTATGCACATTAACAGCATGATCATGGCTATAAAAATATTCGCTCAACTTTATGAGCACTACACCCATATGTGTTGTTTTACACCTAAACAAGGAGTACGCAATGTCTTTTGAACTACCCGCTCTACCTTATGCTAAGAATGCTCTAGAACCTTATATCTCGGAAGAAACACTCGAGTACCATTATGGTAAACACCATAATACCTATGTTGTTAACCTGAATAACTTAGTCAAAGGTACTGCTTTCGAAGGTAAATCACTCGAAGAGATCATTAAAACCTCAGATGCTGGTATTTTTAACAATGCGGCACAAGTTTGGAATCACACTTTCTACTGGAACTGCTTAGCGCCAAACGCTGGCGGGGAACCAACAGGTAAAGTCGCAGAAGCGATTAACAAAGCATTTGGTTCTTTCGCTGAATTTAAACAGCAGTTCACTGATGCAGCAACCAAAAACTTTGGTGCTGGTTGGACTTGGTTAGTTAAAAAAACTGATGGCAGCTTAGCGATTGTAAATACCTCTAACGCTGGCACCCCTATCTCTGGTGATGACAAACCTCTTCTTACTGTCGATATTTGGGAGCACGCCTACTATATTGACTACCGCAATGCACGTCCTAAGTATTTAGAGAACTTCTGGGCGCTGGTTAATTGGAAATTTGTTGAAGAAAATCTAGCTTAATTGATTTTTATCACTAACAATAAGGGCGAGTATTCACTCGCCCTTATTCATTCTACCTTTATTTAAAAGGCAAAATTAGAAAATATGTACTGCAAAAGCAATGATCACAGCCAAAGAACCTAACGCTGCTAATAATCCAAATTTAAAATCTGTATCCATGAGTTCCTCTCATCAAACGAACAGTTAACCAGCAACATAACCATAACTTTAACATGGTTAAATAAGTATGACATGACGATTTATAAAAACCAGTGTCTATATCACAGGTTATAACATCAATTATTTCTTTTGTTTTTGCGCTAGATCAGACAAAATCGATAACAAATCGCTAAATTATTGCCAGTTAAGGTACTATGCCTCAATATGCTGGTAATTTTTAATAAGAATTCATGACAAGACCGCTTATTGGTCAGGAGTTTTTTTTCCCCATGGCAACGATTAAAGATGTGGCGAAGCGCGCTGGCGTCTCCACCACAACCGTATCCCATGTAATTAACAAAACACGCTTTGTAGCCGATGATACTAAGGCTGCTGTTTGGGCTGCAATAAAAGAACTCAATTATTCGCCGAGTGCCGTTGCTCGTAGTTTGAAAGTTAATCATACAAAATCCATCGGCTTGCTCGCGACATCGAGTGAGGCACCTTATTTTGCTGAGGTCATTGAGTCTGTTGAAAACAGTTGTTATGAGAAAGGCTATACTCTAATTTTATGTAATTCGCATAATAACTTAGGTAAACAACAAGCTTATTTACAGATGCTGGCACAAAAACGTGTCGATGGCCTACTCGTCATGTGTTCTGAATATCCTGATAAACTAATCAATATGTTAGAAGATTACCGTAACATCCCAATGGTCGTTATGGATTGGGGAACATCACGCGGTGACTTTACTGACAGTATCATTGATAATTCATTCCATGGCGGCTATCTCGCGGGTCGTTACTTAATTGACCGAGGCCATCGCGATATTGCGGTGATCCCCGGCTCTTTGGAAAGAAATACAGGGATTGGGCGGCTCACTGGCTTTAAAAAGGCCATGGAAGAGGCGAAGGTCACTTTACGTGACGAATGGATTGTTCAAGGCGACTTTGAACCTGAGTCAGGCTATAAAGCCATGATGCAAATTTTGAGTAATAAGCAAAAACCCACTGCCGTATTCTGTGGTGGTGACATCATGGCGATGGGCGCCATTTGTGCCGCTGACGAAATGGGGCTACGGGTTCCTCAAGATATTTCCATTATAGGTTATGATAATGTGCGCAATGCACGTTATTTCACCCCTGCATTAACCACAATACATCAACCTAAAGAACGCTTAGGCCAAATGGCATTCGCTATGTTACTAGATCGCATAGTGAATAAACGTGAAGATGCACAAACAATCGAAGTGCATCCACGTTTAGTTGAACGGCGCTCAGTGGCTGATGGTCCGTTCATCGATTACCGCCGCTAATTAAGGAGCTAGCCATTCGGCGTTGAGTGTTTCACTGTCTCCTAAGTATTCAAGTAACCAACTCAACGCCGGTGAGGTATTTTTTTCAACCCAAGTTAAACAGCATGGGCTTGGCGGAAACGGCTGTGTTAATTGTAATGGCACAAGCTTTCCAGCTTCACAAAATGGCGCTCCGCGGTGTTCAGGTACCATCCCAACACATAACCCATTCACTAAACATGCCATTCCATTTTCCCAAAATGGCACGACTAAACGCCTCTGGTTATCTAGTGCCCATGTATCGCGTTTGGGTAGGTTCCTTGATGTATCTTCAAGGCACAGACTTGGGTATTCACGCATTTGGTCATCCGTTAATCCTCCCTTTAACTGCGCTAATGGGTGGTTAGGACTGGCAACACATAACCATGACATAAACCCCATATCGCGAAAACTATAGCGTTCGCCGATCGGTGAGGCGCGTGTTGCACCAATAGCCACATCGACACGCCCATCCGCAAGCGCATCCCAAACACCGTTAAAAACTTCAGGATGGATATACAACTCAATGTCTGGGAAGTGGCGATAGAAATCGAGGATCAATTGCTCCGTTCGTTGAGGTTTCACTATGCAGTCAACCGCAATACTAAACTGCCCTCGCCAGCCATTTGCGGCTTGCTGACACTGGTGGCGTGTCTGTGTCATTTTTTTGATAACAGATCGACTTTGCTTGATAAATATTTCCCCAGCCTCTGTTAAAACAACATCGCGGTGACGGCGCTCAAATATCGGTACTGCAAGCCATTCCTCGACTTGCTTGACCGTATAGCTAATCGCAGAAGGCACTCGGTGAAGCTCCTCTGCTGCACCACTAAAACTCCCAGTTCTTGCAACTGCATCAATCACTTCTAAGGAATGAGCTGACCACATAACGATACCTTTCAAAAATTTTGATAGCACATTCCAAATATTACCGTTTCACAATGTAAAAATACAACCTATACAATAGGGTATCTATTAACAATTTTGTAAATTTTAGATAAGTAATCTGCCATGACAAATACAGCGACAAAAAACTCCCCAGGCTTTATGTTCTACCTTGCTGGGTTGAGTATGCTAGGGTTCTTAGCTATTGATATGTATCTTCCCGCATTTGGGTCAATGCAAACTGCATTAAATACTTCTGAAGGCGCAATTAGTGCTTCTCTAAGTATCTTCTTAGGGGGATTTGCCCTTGCTCAACTGCTATGGGGGCCTTTATCGGATAAGCTAGGTCGTAAACCGATCCTCATTGCCGGTTTGTCACTCTTTATTTTAAGTTGTTTAGGGATGTTATGGGTCACCAGTGCAACACAACTGCTTATCTTACGTTTTTTACAGGCAATTGGCGTCTGTAGTGCAGCCGTTCTTTGGCAAGCACTAGTTATCGACCGTTATGACTCCTCTAGTACGCAAAAAGTGTTTGCGACCATTATGCCCCTAGTTGCTCTTTCTCCTGCTTTGGCGCCTTTATTGGGTGCATGGGTGCTTGAGCATTATGATTGGGAAATTATCTTTGTTGTTTTAATGGCCGTTGGGGTTTTATTATTACTTCCGACATTTTTATTAAAAAATGTTGCCCCAAAAGAGATCATTAGTAGTACATCAGGAAAAGAGTCCGTTTCATTTTTAAAATTACTCAGCTCACGTATATACAGTGGTAACGTTTTGGTTTACGCATCCTGTAGTGCCGGTTTCTTTGCTTGGTTAACGGGGTCACCTTTTATTTTAAGAAATATGGGTTTTGACCCAGCAGATATTGGTCTGAGTTATATTCCTCAAACTCTTGCCTTTATTATTGGTGGTTATGGATGTCGTTTTTTATTAATCAAAGTCCGTGCTGAAATCTTATTTCCATTATTATTGATCGGCTATGCTGTGAGTATGTCAATTCTGTTTGTAATGGCAATTTATACCACACCAAGCCTAACCATGATCTTAATCCCCTTTTGTTTTATGGCAGCAATGAACGGTGCTTCTTACCCAATTGCAGTTTCAAAAGCACTGAATGCCTACCCTCAGGCAAGTGGTAAAGCTGCCGCATTGCAAAATACCTTACAACTGGGATTGTGTTTTGTCGCCAGTATATTAGTTTCCGCATTACCTTTTGATCCGCTACTATCCACAACAGGTGTCATGGCAATAACAATATTACCAATGATTATTGGTTATTTTGTTCAAAACACAAAAGATTGCACTGAATCATCACGGAAAAATGCAGAATATCAGCCTCAATAACTAATTTTGCTATCAGCCACTACTCTGTAGTGGCTGATTTGGAATAAAAAACCTAATTAAGTCGTCTTTTTAAAATCATCCACTCTTTATTTGACATTCCAATTCTGTATATTTACTTTCAAATTCTACTTTTCTGGCTAAAGTGACATTTTTCGCCATTGTTAAATAAAACTATCGCTTCTATACTCGGATAATACTTAGTCCGAAGTGATTTTTGAGTTAATAAATATTGATGGTTTAAACTCAGGGCGCGACGGTATAAATGCGCTCCTGTCTTTGTGAAGCTATTCTTCGCAACCCTACACTTTCAGCAAACTGAAATTCTATCTCAAAAACCTTCATCTCAAGTTGGAGAGCATATGAGCACTTGTGTAGATGAAACTAAAGCGAAAGTTTCGAATTGGCAAAGGATCGCAGAGTCTTTATTAAACCAAGCAGGCATAGAAATAAACGGCTCTCGCCCTTTCGATATTCAAATACATAATACCGATTTTTATAAAAGGGTTTTACAAAAAGGGTCTCTCGGTCTTGGCGAGAGTTATATGGACGGCTGGTGGGACTGTGAGCGCTTAGATATATTTTTCTATAAAGTATTGCAAGCGAAACTCGACACTAAGCTGCCGAATAACCTTACCGATATCATGAAAGTCGCTATGGCGCGCCTAAGAAACCTGCAAACCCAAAAACGGTCTTGGATTGTAGGAGAAGAGCACTATGATTTGGGTAATGATCTTTTTACCCTAATGCTTGACCCTTATATGCAGTATTCTTGCGGTTATTGGCATGATGCGACATCACTTGAACAGGCACAAATTAATAAATTGGATCTAATTTGTCGCAAACTGCAAATAGAGCCGGGTATGCGCCTTTTAGATATTGGTTGTGGCTGGGGAGGCTTAAGCGCCTATGCCGCTCGCCATTATGGCGCCTCTGTTACAGGGGTCACTATCTCTAAAGAGCAACAAAAACTCGCACAAGAGCGTTGTAAAGGCTTAGACGTTAATATCATTTTGCAAGATTACCGTGAGTTAAATGATAAATTTGATCGCATCGTCTCTGTCGGCATGTTTGAACACGTTGGCCCTAAAAACTACGCAACCTATTTCGATGTGGCACGTAGAAATATTAAAGACGATGGCTTATTTTTGTTACACACAATTGGTTCTAACAAAAATAAAGTCAATGTGGACTCGTGGATTGGTAAATATATTTTCCCAAATGGCGTATTACCCTCTATTCAAAATATTGGGAACTCAAGTGAAGGTAAATTTATCATGGAAGATTGGCACAATTTTGGGGCTGATTACGATAAAACGTTAATGGCTTGGTATGAACGCTTCTTAAATAGTTGGTCAGAACTAAGTAATAATTATACTCCTCGCTTTAAACGTATGTTTACCTATTACTTAAACTCTTGTGCTGGCGCTTTCCGAGCAAGAGATATTCAGTTGTGGCAAATCCTCTGGAGTCCGAACGGCGTTAGCGGAGGCATTAGAGTTCCTCGGTAACACAATTACGGAATATTCCTTCTTATAAAGGCTCTATTATTGAGATGAATCTCTTTATAGAGCCTTTAATAATGCATAAATATTATTTTAATTAGTCTTTCGACTAAAAAACGTTATTATAAGTGATTCGAACAACTCGCTATGTAGGAATTATGCTCAAACAGTATTATCCGCCAACGGAATTGAATGGTTTTATCAGTTCGATTCTAATTATCAAGAAATTTACAACACCGATTAAAATTTTTCCTGGTACTGGCGCAGAAATTTGGGTTTCTACCAAAGCGTTACGTCTGTCTACTGATCACCATCAACAAGTCAACAAATATCAGCTTGTTATTCCGCGTATCGACACTTTTACCGCAGAGCCTAATCATGGGAAGCTCATGGTATTGCGTGTACGCCATGATGCCGTGCGTTTTTTATTACCTAAACGCATCTTAACTTATACCGATATACCGACCGCGTTAGCCGATATATGGCAGGATCCTTGGTATAAAGAGTTATCGAAATCATCCTTTAAAGGACTCCTTGATTGTTTTAATGCGACGAAAGTCTCAAAACAGCATCAATTAGTGGATGATATATTGGCGATCCTCTACCGAAATCCAACCAAAAAGATTAATGATATTGCTGATGAAATGGGATACAGCGCACGTTTTATACAAAAAGAATTTTTAAAAGAATATGGCATTACCCCTAAAAGATATCAGATAAATTGCCGTCTAGAACAACTACTTAAGGCAATGCTTGCCGAGCAAGATACCTATCGCTGGCTAGAAACAGGCTATTATGATCAGTCCCATTTCTATCGTGATTTTAAGCGTTATTTCACGATGACGCCGTCTGCTTTTTTGAAGTCTCATTATTCGTTTTTTTACAATACAAAAGCCAAGTTCCCTTTAAGATAGTTCTCGATACACATAAGGAGAACGGAATGAGTATTGTTGTATATGCACAAATCACAACAGAAAATAAGAATGGATTTTTAACCAAAGACATAATCAAAAATTTAGCTAAGCTAAGTCGTCGTGAGCAAGGATGCATTAAATATGACCTTATCACTAAAGAGGATGGTTACATCGTTTTTGAAGAATGGGAAAGTACCGATGCGCTTGAAATGCATAAAAAGTCAGCGCATTTTAAACGGCTCGTTGAAGCAATTGAACGTGATAATGCTAGCATTTCTATTAATTTTAGCGAAAAAGCATAGTGGCGCAAATTAATACTTGGTACTAAAAAACCCAACAAAAGTGCAAATACAAGGGATTTCCCCTTAAGATAGTAAAACTTATCAGACTTTTAATGCTATAACACCAGCTAACTCCTCGGTGCTATAGCATTTTCAGTTTCCCTCATACAAAGGGTGACATTTAGTTATCGCTTGCCTGTGTAATCGCTTCTTGAGCTTTTTTTTCCTGCTCTTTCTGCAATAAAACTCGTTCGACTGTATCAACTATCGCTTGAGTTTGTGGGTCTATTTCAATGTTCACTTTATCCCCCAGCCGTTTCAAACCTAATGTGGTTCTTGCTAAGGTTTCAGGGATCAGATGTACACAAAAACGGTTATTGATTACGTCACCGACAGTGAGACTGATCCCATCAATCGCAACAAACCCCTTGTGTAAAATATATTTCATCAATGCTTTGTCATAGATAGACAACCAAATTTGATGATTATCTTCTGATGTGAAGATTTTACTGATCTCTGCGGTCGTCACAATGTGGCCTGATACCACATGGCCGCCTATCTCATCACCATACTTTGCAGCTCTTTCAATGTTAACAACATCACCAACCTTCAATTCACCTAGGTTGGTTAGCCTGAGTGTTTCCTTGATTAAATCAAAGCTAACATATTCGCCATCTATTTTTGTTACTGTTAGGCAACAACCATTATGCGCTACGGAAGCGCCGGTCTCTAAGCCGACAAGCAGTTCTGGTGTAAATTTCATCACATGGGTACGAAAGTTAGCTCTCTCTGTAACCTCAACAATTGGGGCAGTCCCCTGAACGATACCTGTAAACATAATGATTCTCAGTGCTATGAATTGATAGTCTCAGTTTACCTAAACATTCTTAGAGATCTATCTAATTTGAGTGGTTTGGCTCAACCTATGTGTGAATTTGTGTAACATTATCATGCCGCTCCATACACAACTTTCTTTCATATTAAGAACAACAGATCATTGGCTTAAGTTATCAAAAGAGTTAAAATATAAAGTTGCTATTAACTATTTGATTTATCAAAAATCATTAGCATTTCTTTCTCTATATTCTATTAATCAGTATTTATTACTCTAAAGGTGTATGCGTGCAGAAATATTTTACAGAAGCGCGTAGCTTGCTCGCTCTCGGCATTCCGATCATTCTTGCTCAATTTTCACAAACGGCGATGGGTTTTGTGGATACCGTGATGGCAGGTAGTGTCAGTGAAACCGAGATGTCAGCAGTTGCAGTTGGATTTTCTATCTGGCTGCCAGCTATTCTTTTTGGTCAGGGGTTATTAATGGCACTGACACCTATCGTCGCACAGATGAATGGTTCTGGTCGCCGTCAGTTAATTGGTAATCAAATTCAGCAAGGGCTATGGCTAGCGTTCTTCCTTTCACTGGGTGTGATCTTTTTACTTTATAATAGTAAGTTAATTATTGGTAACATGCCGCATATTAATGAAGAGCTAGCAGATAAGTCTGTCCGTTTCTTACATGCGATTATGTGGGGTGCGCCCGGCTATCTATTTTATCAGGTCTTTCGTAGCCAATGTGAAGGTCTATCCAAAACCAAACCAGGCATGGTGATTGGTTTTCTCGGCTTGATGGTCAACATTCCCATTAACTATATCTTTATTTATGGGCATTTTGGTGCGCCTGCATTAGGTGGTGTGGGTTGTGGTGTCGCAACTGCATCAGTCTACTGGGTAATGTGCATTATGATGCGTTGGTACGTAAAAAGAGCGGGCTCACAACGCGATATTAAGGCGACACAACCCTTTGCTTCCCCTAACCCACTTATTATGAAACGTATTTTTGTTTTAGGTGCACCTATTGGGTTAGCGTTATTTTTTGAAGTGACACTATTTGCCATCGTCGCATTGCTGGTTGCGCCGCTGGGTGTCGTGGCAGTTGCAGGACACCAAGTTGCATTAAACTTCAGCTCGGTCATGTTTATGTTCCCATTGTCATTGGGTATCGCTGCCACTATCCGTGTGGGTTATAACCTTGGACAACAATCGACTGAAGCAGCGAAAGTCTCTTCTTATACCAGTTTGGCAGTTGGCTTATTAGTCGCATGCTGTACCGCGATCCTGACGGCAACCTTACGTGAACCTATTGCGTTAATGTATAACAAAAGCCCTGAAGTAGTTGTTCTCGCTTCAAGCCTCATGCTATTTGCAGCGATTTACCAGCTTTCAGATTCGGTGCAGGTCATCGGTGCAGGTATTTTACGCGGCTATAAAGATACGCGTTCTATCTTCTTTATTACCTTTACCGCTTACTGGATTTTAGGGTTACCTGTGGGTTATGTACTCGCATTAACTGACTTTATCTTCCCTGCGATGGGGCCTAAAGGCTTTTGGATCGGATTTATTGTGGGTCTAAGTGCGGCTGCCGTGGGTATGGCCACCCGTATTTGGTGGATCCATAGGCAACCTGATAGCGTTGTTTTACTTCGTTCAACGCGCTAATTGATGGAATAACAAGCAAATTATTCGATTGGGGAATGTATTTTTGCTTTAGTCGCTGTAAATACGAGCAAACTATCACGAAAATACATTTTCCCCTTGCCAGAACGGCGGTAGGACGTTAATATTCGTTCCCGTTGTCACCCTGACAGTTTTGAAAC